>JBMCIH010000035.1:0-10024 GCA_048617055.1 Marinobacter sp.
CAGCGTCAGCTCCCCATGGCCAGCGAGGCCTGAACCAAGGTCATTCGCCCCGGCGGAACCCCAGTTGTGCCAGGAAGTCGTCCACATCCGGCATCACCGGCCCCGAAAACAGGCAGCGGTGGCCGGAGGACGCAAAGTCATGCAGCCCGGGGCCGTGGAATCCCGCCTGCGCCAGCAGATGCTCCACCCTTCGGGCAATAGCGTCCCCCGAATCCACCCAGAAGCGGACCTCCGGCAGCAGGCGCCGCAGGGTGTCGGTAATCAGCGGGTAATGGGTACAGCCCAGCACCAGGGCATCGACCCCGGCGTCACGGAAGGGCTGCAGGGCTACCGACAGGGCCGGCTCCGGCATGGGCCGGCCCCGGGCCCAGTCCTCGATCCAGTTCACCAGCTCCGGATGCCCGATCCGTTCAATGTGGCAGTCAGGCGCAAAGTCGCGGATCAGCTGCTCCAGGTAGGGGCGGCGCACCGTGGCCGGCGTGGCCAGCAAGCCGATGCGCCGGTTCTGCGACAGGGCCGCGGCGGGCTTGATGGCGGGCACCACCCCCACCACCGGTACGCTGACCGCCGCCCGCAGCGCCGGCAGGGCCACGGTACTGGCAGTGTTGCAGGCCACCACGATGACATCGAACGGGCCGCGGTTCAGCTGCTCCAGCACCAGGGTGACGGTGCGCTCCACCACCGTGTCTTGCGGCTGGCTGCCATAGGGAAAGCCGGCGTTATCCGCCAGATGGGTGAGCCGCGCTGACGGCAGCTGACGGTGCAGGCAGCGGGCAATGCTCAGGCCGCCAATGCCCGAATCGAACACCAGGATCTCGGGTACCCTGCCGGGCTCTGGCGGAATCAAGCCCCCATCTCCTCCTTCATGTGGCGTATCAGGCGGCCGGCAATGGTGGTTTCCGGCGGCACCGGCGGATGGTCATCCGGGGTGAACCAGTCCGCCTCCGCCAGTTCGTCTTCCTGCAGAACCAGCTCCCCCGCTTCATAGTCAGCGAAGAAGCCCAGCATCAGCTGGTGGGGAAAGGGCCAGGGCTGGGAAGTCCAGTAACGCACGTTGGTGACGGTCAGGCCGGTTTCCTCGAGGGTTTCCCGGACAACCGCCTCTTCAGCGCTCTCGCCGGGCTCGACGAAGCCGGCAATCAGGCTGAAGAAATAGCTCCGTGTGCGGCTGGAGCGGGCCAGCAGAAAACGGTCGCCCCGCCGGATCAGTACGATCACACAGGGCGCCAGCCGGGGATAGAACGGAATTCCGCACGGCTCGCACCAGCGGGCCCGCTCGGCGGGGTGAAAGCCGGTCTTGCCACCACAGCGGCCGCAGAAACGGTGGTCCAGGAACCACTGCTGCACCTGGGATGCGGTGCCCAGCAGTGCCGCGGGGGCATCCGCTACGTTCAGCAGTGCTTCGCGCAGGTGGACCGGGCGGGTCGGGTACAGCAGCATGCCCGGGTCCACGCTGGCCACATAGACGGCACGACCGTCCAGCTCTCCCACATAGACCGGCTCACTGCCATCATCCAGGGCGCCATCGACACTGGCCCAGCGATGGGTCCAGCCCTCGTCGGGGCACCAGATGTCCTGGCCGTTCATGGCGATCACCAGGTCATCGGGCTGCGGGCCCTGTTGTGACCAGCCTGCGTTCCAGTTCTCCATCAGCCTCTCCAAACCGTTCAGGTTCTGCAATGTACCATATTCCGGCACAGGCCACGCTGGTGTCCACAGCGGCCCCACACGCCCCTTTGTTGCCGGCCGCCGTACCGAGTAAACTTGTGGCCCTGTTTCTGTCCGGAGTTTCACTGAATGCGACTGATCCCGGCGATTTCCGGTGCCCTGACCACCCTGCTGCGCAAGATCCTGTTCCTGTGGGTACGCACCGATGTGCTGGGAGCCGACGAGCTCAGGCTCGACCCGCAGCGGCCGGTCTGCTACGTGATGCAGTACAGTTCCCTGTCGGCACGGCTGGTGCTGGAGCAGGAAGTGGCGCGGGCCGGGCTGCCGCCGGCGCGGGCGCCCATGCCGGTGCACGGCGGCCCCGGGCAGTCATTCTGTTTCCTTTACCGCCGCATCCGCAGCAATTTCGGCCCACGCCGGACCCTGGTCATGACCTCCCGCATGGAGCAGCTGGTGGCCATGGCGGTGGACGACCCCACCCTGGATATCCAGCTGGTGCCGGTGTCCCTGTTCTGGGGGCGGTCACCGGACAAGGAAAAGTCGCTGCTCAAGCTGCTGCTGTCGGACACCTGGTCGGTGGCCGGCCGGTTCCAGAAGTTCCTGATTATCCTGCTCCATGGCCGTAATACCCTGGTGCGTTTCGGCGAACCCATGTCACTGGCGGAGATCGTGCGGGAACACCACCGCAGCCGGTCCCGGGCCAGCCGCAAGACGGCCCGGCTGCTGCGCACCCACTTCCGCCGGGTACGCCAGGCGGTGCTGGGGCCGGATTTGTCCCACCGCCGCACCCTGGTGGCCGACCTGATCCGCACCCCCGCGGTACGCGACGCCATCCGCGAAACCGCCCGCCGCGAGGAGGTGCACCCGGACAGGATACGCGCCCGGGCCTATGGCTACGCCAATGAGATCGCCTCCAGCATGTCCATTGCCACCATCCGCATCCTGGAAGTGCTGCTGAGCTGGCTGTGGAACCGGATCTACAACGGCATCCGCATCAACAATATCCGCGAGGTGCAGGAGGTGGCTGAGGAGAACGCGGTAGTCTATGTGCCCTGCCACCGTTCCCACATCGACTACCTGCTGCTGTCCTACGTGCTCTACCGCAACGGGCTGATGCCGCCCCACATCGCCGCCGGCATCAACCTGAACATGCCGGTGGTGGGGTCGATCCTGCGCCGGGGCGGCGCCTTCTTCATGCGCCGCAGTTTCCGGGACAACCCTCTGTACTCGGCGGTGTTCAACGAGTACCTGCACGTCATGTTCACCCGGGGCTACTCCCTGGAGTACTTCGTGGAGGGCGGCCGCAGCCGCACCGGGCGCACCCTCCAGCCGCGCCCGGGCATGCTGTCGATGACCGTGCGCAGCTTCCTGCGGGATCACCACAAGCCCATCGTACTGGTGCCCGTGTACATCGGCTACGAGAAGGTCATGGAGGGCCGTTCCTACCTGGGGGAACTGCGGGGCAAGAAGAAGAAGCAGGAAAGCGTGGTGGGGCTGGCCAGGACCGCCCGCAAGCTGCGCAGCTCCTTCGGCAAGGTTTCCGTCAACTTCGGCCGCAGCATCTACCTTGACGAGGCCCTGGAGCAGGCCCGCCCGGGGTGGAAGCACGAAGCGGCCGGGCAGGACGCCCGCCCGTCCTGGCTGCCGGACGTGGTTGATCACCTGGCCCGGCAGGTGGCCACCGCCATCAACGCCGCCACGGCGGTCAACCCGGTCACACTGGTGGCCACGGTACTGCTGGCCACCGAGCGCCTGGCGATGGACGAACGCCAGCTGGCGAGGATGATGGACTGCTACCTGACCCTGTTGCAGGCCCAGCCCTACGCCGATACGGTCACCTTCCCCGAGGGCGACGGCCGGGAGTGGATACGCTACTGCGAAGCCATGGGCCTGGTGGGGCGCTACCCCCAGAAGCTGGGGGATATCATCGGCCTGGAAGGCACCAACGCCACCCTGATGACCTATTACCGCAACAATATCCAGCACCTGTTTGCGCTGCCGGCGCTGATTGCCTGCCTGTTCGAAAACAGCACCGCCATGGCCCGGGAAAAGGTGATCTTCCTGGCCAGCGCCATCTACCCTTACCTGCAGTCCGAGCTTTTCCTGCGCTGGGACACCGACACGGTGGAGGTGGAAGTGGACCGGTGGATCAGCACCCTGGCGGACCACGGTATCCTGCGGGCCGATGGCGACCGGGTCATGGGACCAGAGGAAGGCACCGAGGAGCGGCTGCAGTTGCATACCCTGTCCCGTTTCATCATCCAGACCCTGGAGCGCTACTACATCGTGATCGCCACCCTGCGCAAGCACGGGCCGGGGACGCTGACGGCGCAGGAACTGGAAGAGGAGAGCACGCTGATGGCCGAGCGCATGTCGATCCTGTTCGGGCTCAATGCCCCGGAGTTCTTTGACAAGGCCCTGTTCCGCAACTTTATCGGCAACCTGCAGCGTAACGGCGTGATCGTGCCGGGCAAGGACGAGCGCCTCAGCTACACCCGGGAACTGGAGGAAGTCTCCGAGGACGCCCGGCTGGTACTCAACGTGGAAAAACGCCAGGCCATCGCCCAGGTGACCCGGCTGAACACCCCGGCGGAGTGAAGCCGCGGGCCCGCTCAGTCCGCCGGCAGCGCCCGTAACGGGTAAACGTCGTAGCGGCTGCTCTTGCCCTCAAGCTTCAGCGCCGGCTCCGGCCCCGCAACGGGTGGTGCCCGGCGGGCACGCTTGACCACCACCCGGTAGCGGGCGCAGCCCAGCGCCGCCGCCAGCAGGTCTGCGGCGTCGGGGTCGTCCCCCACCAGCGGCCGGAACAGCTGCATCTCTTTCTTTACCGCCGCTGACTTGTCCCGGTGGGGAAACATGGGGTCCAGGTGGATCACGTCGGCGACCGGCCCCTGCTCTGCCCGCTGCTGCAGCCAGGCAATGCTGTCGGCCCGGATCAGGGTCATGCGGGCCGCCACCGGCGCGGCGGTCTCATCCGAGGCGGCCCGGGCCAGCCCGTCCTCCAGCAGAGCATGGACCACCGGTGAACGCTCCAGCAGCGTCACCCGGTGCCCCAGCCCCGCCAGCACAAAGGCATCCTGCCCCAGCCCGGCGGTGGCGTCGAGAATGCCCAGCGTGTGGTGGGTGCGTTTGAGACCCACCGCCCGGGCGATCAGCTGGCCGGTGCCGCCGCCATGGGCCAGCCGGTAACCAGCCTTGCCGGAGACAAACTCCGCCCGCACCGGGCCCGGTGCCTTGCGGCCGGTGGCCTGAAGAGACAGCCCGTGGTCATCCAGAAACAGAACGCCGGGGTGATCGGCAACATGCCTGGGCTCGGCGACGCCCAGGTAGCGGGTGCCCAGCCGGGCGGCCAGTTCCTGCCCGCGCAGGGCAAAACCTTCAGCTGCGCAGGCCACCGGTGGCAAACTGCCAGGCTGGCGGGAAGGGTCCGGGGCAATAGGCATGGAGGAAGCGGTTCCGTCTGGCTGGTTCATTCAACGATGACGGCGGGGCGGCACTCGGGCAGAAGGTGCCTCTCAGACGCGGATGTCGATGCCGGCCAGCTCGGCATCGTAGCCGTCGGTGCCGTCCCGCTGGCTGGCGACAGAGGCGAAAGTCTGCAGGGCCCGCTGGTTGGCCATGGGGATGTCTTCGGAACGGAAGGGCTCCAGGCGGCTGTCTTCGGCAGCGGCCCGGGCCTGGACCCGCCGCAGGTAGCCTTCGGCGTTCTCCGCCGGCGCCGTACCGGCATCCAGGGCCCCACCGCCACCCGGCGCCGGGCGGGCATCCGCACGGTCGTCGGTGAACTGCTCCGGACGCGCTGCCGGCGCACGGGCGCTGTCGTTGCGCTCCCGGGCGATGCCGGATTGCGACCGCCAGTCATGGTTTCTGTCCGGGCTGTGGTTGGATCAGCGCCCTGGCAGCTTCTGCCAGGTCACTTCATCCCGCAGATATACCGGCTGGGCCTGGGCCGCCGGTACTGCGGCTCCCCTGCTCCAGGCGTCCGCCGCCAGGCGGGCCACAAAGCGGGCGTCGGGAATGCGTTCCGGGTCGGGCTCACCCACACGGGCCCGCACCGTTTCAGGCATACGCTCAGCATAGCGCCAACCACTGCCCCCTGCCAACCACCGGCGGTCACCGTCCGGCAGGGCGACCCGTTCCGGTGGGCAGACCCGCCCCGGGGCCAGGGGTTCCGGCAGGCCATGGGCTATCCGGTAACAGCCCCAGTAAACCTCATCCATGCGGGCCTCGAAGGCCACGGCAATGCCGTCACCCTCGCCGGCCTGCTGCCGCTGGGCCAGTTCCAGGGCCACCGCCTGCAGCGAGGATACCGGCACCACCGGAATATCCAGCCCCCAGGCCAGCCCCTGAATGACCCCCGTGGCGATACGCAGCCCGGTGAACGAGCCGGGGCCGGCGGCAAACGCCAGCGCATCCAGCTCCGCCATGGCCACGCCCTGCTCCCCCAGCAACTGCCGGATCATGGGCATGATCAGGCGGGTATGACCGCGGGGTTCCACACGCAAATGCCCGCTCAGGTCATCGCCACACAGCAGGGCGACCGAGCAGCCATCAGAGGAGGTGTCGACTGCCAGCAGCTTCAAGGCCGGTACTCCGGGCAACCAAGGTTCTGGAGCATCTGTCAGCCCAGCTTGGAAAGGATCTGCTGGCGGATGTCGTCCAGGGAGCCGACGCCATCCACGCGGACGTATTTGGGGGCCTTCTCCGGCTCTTTTTCCGCCCAGTCCTGATAGTAGCCCACCAGCGGCTCGGTCTGCTTGTGGTAGACCTCAAGGCGGCGGCGGATGGTCTGCTCCTGGTCGTCTTCCCGCTGCACCAGCGGCTCGCCGGTTTCATCGTCCTTGCCGGGCTCTTTCGGCGGATCGTACTTGACGTGGTAGATGCGTCCGCTGGCCGGGTGCACGCGGCGGCCCGCCAGGCGCTGGACGATTTCCTCGTCGTCCACGGCGATTTCAACCACGTAGTCGATGGTAATGCCCTGGTTCTTCAGTGCCTCGGCCTGGGGAATGGTGCGGGGGAAGCCGTCCAGCAGGAAGCCGTTGCGACAGTCGTCCTGCTGGATGCGCTCCTCAATGAGGGCGATGATAATGTCGTCCGAGACCAGGGCGCCGGAGTCCATCACCGCCTGGACCTTCTTGCCCAGCTCGGAACCGGACTTGACGGCGGCACGCAGCATGTCACCCGTGGAGATCTGGGGGATACCAAAGCGTTCGGTGATGAACTGTGCCTGGGTCCCCTTGCCGGCGCCCGGCGCCCCCAGCATGATTATACGCATACGTTGTGCTCCCATTTCTAATTGTGTCATTGAAAGGCGGTTGCCAAGCCCTGGGTCATCTCCAGGTGCCAAAGGCTTGGCAACAGGCTTTCTGCGTCCCGGTGACGGTCATCGGGGACGGCGGAAAAGCCGGCATTATACGAAGTCGGGACCGTCAGAGAAAGTCGACGTCAGTCGCAGTCTCCCCGGCGGCGGCCGGGGGCGAATCAGGATGACAGAGAGTGCGCCAGGCTGTCCAGATCGTCAGCGACCTGGTCCACCTCATCACGCAGCCGGGTCAGGCTGGCGGCGTCCAGGCCCAGCTCCCGGGCCAGGCCGTCGGTATCGTCGGGATTGAACTCGTCGCCCACGCCCTTTTCCTTGAGCAGGGCGTTGGCGAGCCGGACCATCACCACGCAGGCCTTGTAGTCGCCCTCGTAGTGGGCCTGCTGGTGCATGCCGGCGGACTTGACCACCGCATCCGGCAATTGCCACAGCCTGTGCAGAATGCCGCCGATGACGCCGTGTCCGACCGTCAGCATCTGCTGGTCACCGGCATTGCCGAATACCTGCTGCTCCAGGGTCTTCATGCTCACTTCCGGGTTGGCGGCCCGCAACCGGTTGAGTTCCTCGAACTCCGCCGGAAACAGGTGCCCCACCAGCAGCAGGCCAAAGTTGTGCAGCAGGCCGCACAGGTAGGCCAGCGACGGGTCTGCGCCGCACTGGGGCGCCAGCCGCTGACAGAGGAAGGCACAGTAAAGGGAATGGCGCCAGAACTGATCCATGCCCAAAGGCCCCTGGCGGGGAATATCGAAGGCCCGCACCGAGGCAATGCCCAGGGCGATATGGGCCACCCGCTCGAACCCGAGCACCCGGGTGACCGCCTCCTGCACCGACTGGATCTGGCCGGGATAGTTGAACAGGGCCGAGCGGGCGTAGCGAATGATCTGGGCGGTCAGGCTGGGGTCGAACTCGATCAGCTCGGCAAGCTCCCGGGCGGAGGCTTCCGGGTCGCTGGTGAGGCGGAGGATCTTCAGCGCCAGCGCCGGCATGGGGGGCAGCCGGTAAAGCTTCTGCAGCTTGTCGGCCACTTCGTCCAGGGTAATGGTACTGGCGGCCTGGCCACTGTGGCGAATGGTCACATGCGCCTTGTCGGCCCCGGCCATGGCAAGGCGGAAATCACGCCCGCTCATGGCCATCAGCCGTGACGATGAGCCACAGGCCATCACCAGCCGTTGGGCCTGGTCCAGGGATTCCTCCAGCAGCACCGGCACGTCGTAGGCGAAGCCGAAAGGCGGCACGAAGCCCGGCGCGCAGTCACTGAACAGACGCCCGGCCTGGGTCACCGTGAGCGGTTGCAGGCGGCGCCCGGTGCGAGCCTCAATGGCGTCCAGGTCCGGGGAACTGTCAAAGGGGTGGACCACCAGCAGTGCACCCCGGACGTCAATCAGGGCGGTGCTGCGGATGACCTGGCGACGATCGACGGTATCGCCCAGCACGGCGGCTTCCAGCCCGCCGCGCGGGTCTGCGGTGACCGGCACCAGCTCATAGGCCAGCCCCTTGCGGTTAAGGTACTGCTCGACTCTGGCGGCCGCTGCCAAGGATATCTCCTCACTGAAACCGATACTGCACAGGTCCGCGTTACTACGGACATCCGGTCTGACGGAACCTCGAAGACTACCACAGACCTTCGGATCCTTCCGTGTGACACAGCCCACAAAACGCCCCTCCCGGCATCAGCCGGTATTGCGCATGCCAGCGGCAATGCCGGCCATGGTCACCTTCAGTGCCTGTTCCACCAGTTCGGGCATGGGCACCACCTCGCTGTCGGCGCCCTCGGCCGCCACGTTCTGCTCCGCCTCCCGGTTACGGCGCAGCAGTTCCGCCTGCAGATAGTGGAGCGGGTCGGTATAAGGGCTGCGCACCCTCATGGAGTGGGCGAACACCGGCTCTTCCTCCAGCAGCACCTGCTGGTTTTTCAGCGCCTTGACCTGCCCGATGCAGCCGGCTAGGCGCTGGCGCAGCTCCTCCCCCAGGGGCCTCAGGGCCGGTTCCACCAGGGTCTGGTCATAGTAACTGGCGATGCGCAGGTCCGCCTTGGCCAGCACCATCTCCAGCATGTCGATGTAGGTACGGAAGAAGGGCCACTGCCGGCGCATTTCCTGCAACAGGGGCAGCTTGCCGGCCTTCCCGGCTTCCTCCAGGGCCACATCGCTGCCCAGCCAGCTTGGCAGCATCAGCCGCATCTGGGTCCAGGCGAAAATCCAGGGAATGGCCCGCAGGCTCTCCACGCCCCCGCTGGGCTTGCGCTTGGCGGGACGGCTGCCCAGGGCCAGCTTGCCCAGCGCCTGCTCCGGCGTGGCCTGGCGGAAATAGGGCACAAAGTCCGGGTTGTCCCGCACCACGGCCCGGTAGGCCCGGAGGGAGCGTTCGGTGAGCCAGTCCATGGCCGCCCGCCATTCCGGCTCCGGTGCCCGGGGTGGCGACAGCGTGGCCTCCACCACCGCCGTGGTGTACAGGGTCAGGCTCTGCTCCGCCAGACGCGGCAGGCCGAACTTGAAACGGATCATTTCCCCCTGCTCGGTGATGCGGAAGCTGCCATTCACCGAACCTGGCGCCTGGGACAGGATGGCCCGGTTGGCCGGACCACCACCCCGGCCGACGGTACCACCACGGCCATGGAACAGGGTCAGGTGCATGCCGAAGCGGTTCGCCACTTCGGTCAGCTGCTCCTGGGCCTGGTACTGGGCCCAGGCGGCCATCATCTGGCCGGCGTCCTTGGACGAATCGGAATAGCCGATCATTACTTCCTGGGCGCCGTTGCAGTAATCCCGGTACCAGTCCACGGAGTACAGGGCCTCCATGGCGGCGGGGGCGCCCTGGAGGTCATCCAGGGTCTCAAACAGGGGTACGATGCGCATGGGAAATCTCATGCCCGCTTCCCGCAGAAGCAGTATAACGCTCAGTACGTCCGAGGGCTTGCTGGCCATGGAGATCACGTAGGACCCCAGGGCTTCCGGCGTCTGTGCCGCCACCACCTCGCAGGTGGCCAGTACCTCCCGTACCGGCTCGGAGGGTTCCCAGTTGCGGGGCACCAGTGGT
>JBMCIH010000036.1:0-9985 GCA_048617055.1 Marinobacter sp.
GTGGTGCCGCCATGCCCCAGGCGGTGGCGAAGAAGCTCAAGGATCTGACCGGGCTGGACTACATCGAAGGCTACGGCCTGTCGGAAACCATGGCGGCCACCCATATCAACCCCCCCAATGCCCCCAAGGCCCAATGTCTGGGCATCCCCGTGTTTGATGTGGACTCCCGCATCATTGACGTGGATACCCTGGAGGAAAAGGGCCCGGGCGAGGTGGGTGAGATTGTCTCCCATGGTTACCAGGTAACGGTGGGCTACTGGAACCGTCCCGCCGAGACCGAGGCGGCCTTTGTGGAAATCGATGGCAAGTCCTTCTTCCGCACCGGTGACCTGGCCTATTACGATGAGGACGGTTACTTCTTCATGGTGGACCGGGTCAAGCGGATGATCAACGCCTCCGGCTTCAAGGTGTGGCCATCGGAAGTGGAAAGCATGATGTACCAGCATCCGTCCATCCACGAGGTGTGTATCATCTCTGCACCCCACGAGAAGCGGGGCGAAACCGTCAAGGCGGTGGTCGTGCTGACGCCGGAAGCGGAAGGCAAGACCACCGAAGATGACATCATCGCCTGGTGCCGCGAACAGATGGCCGCCTACAAGGTCCCTTCTGAAGTGGAGTTCGTTTCGGAGCTGCCGAAATCCCCTACCGGCAAGCTGATGTGGCGCGCCCTCCAGGAGCAGGAGTGGCAAAAGCAACGGTAACATGATCTTCCGCCCCGCTGGCCATTGTGGTCAGCGGGGTGCCTGTCTTCTCTCCCGGCCTGTCATGGCGACCATTGGGAGACCTTCCGGAATTTCATTTTCCTTATTGAAATTAACAATAAGGTTCGCATAGCGAAATCCCATTCTGTCTATTGACAGCATGCGCCCGCAGTGTACTCTTGTGCATCGGCGTGAGGCTTTTTGCCGATACGTCTGAAAACTCAAGAAAAGTAAAAACGAAACCAAACGAATAAACCCAAAAAACAGAATCACCAGTGTTGCGGTAACGGCAACTCTACAAAAACAACGTCGCCACGGGAGGGGCCGGTTTGACTACATTTCTCCAACAGCTTTTCAACGGGTTGACCCTGGGCAGTATCTACGGTCTCGTAGCGCTCGGTCTGACCCTTGTATACGGGATACTCCACATCCCGAACTTCGCACATGGGGCGCTCTACATGGTAGGCGCGTTCATGTCGTACTTCTTCATGGTGGACATCGGCGTTCACTACTGGGTTGCCATGGCGGGTGCCGCCGTGGTCGTTGCTGTGCTGGGTATTCTCTGTGAGCGCCTGGTCTTCCATCCCCTGCGAAACTCGCCACCCATACACGACAAGATTGCCGCCATCGGCATACTGCTGTTCCTGGAAGCCGTGGTGCATATGTTCTGGGGATCCGACTTCCGCCGCATGAGCACGCCCTACGGCGGCGTGGTCAACCTGGACGGCGTTTTCCTGCGTGAGCAGGGCATCCTGATCATCGCCTCCACCGTGGTGCTGGTGGTCGCGCTCAACCTGTTCCTGCGCAAGACCATGGTGGGCGCTACCATCATCGCCATGGCCCAGAACCGGGAGGGTGCCTTCCTGGTGGGCATCGACGCCAACCGGGTCGCCATGATGACCTTCGCCATTTCCGGTGTGCTGGCAGCGGTGGCCGCCACCCTCTACGCGCCGATGAACCTGGTCTATCCCGCCATGGGCCACCTGGTGATCATGAAAGCCTTCGTTATCATCATTCTCGGCGGCATGGGCAGCATTCCCGGCGCCATCATCGGCGGCATGATTATCGGTTTTGCTGAAGCCTTCGGCGGTTACTACATTTCCGATTCCTACAAGGACGTCATCGCCTTCGCCCTGCTGGTGTTGATCCTGTCCATCCGTCCACAAGGTCTGTTTGCCAAGGGGGCGCACTGATCATGATGTTTAAACTCGGAGCCCTTATCATGCACCCGGCCAGCAAGTACATGCTGCTGGCCCTGGCCCTGCTGTTCCCGGTGCTGGCCAGCAATGAGTACCAGGTCTACGTGATGGCGTCGGCTTTCGTCTGGGCCATCGCCGTTTACGGTTTTAACGTGATCACCGGCTACTGTGGTCAGCTCAACCTGGCCCATGGCGGCTTTTTCGCCATCGGTGCCTATGCGGTCGGCCTGCTGACCGCTGACTATGGCTGGAACTTCTGGCCGGCCTTTATCGGTGCCCTGGTCCTCACCGCCGTACTTGGCTTTCTGGTGGGCGCGGTGTCACTGCGCCTGAAGGAGCATTATTTCGCCATCTTCACGCTGTGTGTGGGGTTCATTATCTACCTGTTGCTGGACAAGTGGGAAGAGCTGACACACGGTGCCGTTGGTGTTCGCGGCATTGCCGCCCCGGACGGCTTCGGCCTGGTGAACTTCCGCGATACGACGGCGGTCTATTATCTCATCCTGGTTTTCCTGGTGTTCATCATCTGGTTCACCAGCCGGATCCAGAAATCCCTGCTGGGCCGTACCTTCATCGCCATCCGTAACGGCGACGATCTCGCCCAGTCCCTGGGCATCAACCTGATGAGGAACAAGATCCTGGCGTTCGTGATCTCCACCACCTACGCTGGCCTGGCCGGTGCCCTCTACGCCGGCATGGTCCGGTTCGTGGGCCCCGAGGATGGCAACATCCTCCACACCTTCAACATGATCACCTACCTGCTGGTGGGCGGTATCGGCACCCTGTTCGGGCCGCTGATCGGCACCATGGCCCTGGTCTGGATCACCCAGTCGCTCCAGTTCCTGGAAGAGTACCGGATGATCATCTTCGGTCCGCTGCTGGTAATACTGGTGATCTTCTTCCCGCTGGGTGTGGCCGGTTCCTTCCTGACCTGGATGCACCGCAAGGCCCAGGCCCTGGGGCTGGGTCCCAAGAAAGTGCAGAAAGAAAGCAAGGTAAGGGGCACCACCGGTCAGGAGGCTGAGAACAATGCTTAAGGTCGAACACCTCACTAAGATGTTTGGCGGCCTGGCTGCGGTCAACGATGTGTCCGTGGAGTTTGGAGCCAATCAGATCAACGCCATTATCGGCCCCAACGGGGCCGGCAAGAGCACCTTTTTCGACCTGATTTCCGGCGTCTACAAGCCGACATCCGGCAGAATCTTGCTCGACGGCACAGACATTACCACCATGCGGTGTGACAATGTGGCCAAACTGGGTGTTGGCCGCACTTTCCAGAGCACCAACCTGTTCGAGACAGCCACGGTGCTGGATAACCTGATTGTCGGCTACCGTTTACGAACACAGTCGGGGTTGTGGGACGTGCTGATCAACTCCAAACGATTGCAGGCCGAAGAAAAGATGGCCCGTGACAAGGCACGGGAGGCGCTCGATTTCGTTGGCCTGACCCATGCCGAAAACCGCTATATCGCGGACTGCACCCAGGAGGAGCGCAAGCGTGTCGCCTTCGCCCTGGCCCTGGCGACGGATCCCAAGATCGTGTTGCTGGACGAGCCGGCGGCGGGGGTCAACCCGGAGGAAACCGAGGGTCTGGCCGAGCTGATGAAGAAAATGGTCAAGCATGGCCTGACGGTCTGCCTGATCGAGCACAAGATGGACATGATCATGGGCATGGCCGACAAGATCATGGTGCTGGACCACGGCGAGAAGATCGCCGAAGGCACGCCGGAAGAAGTGAAGAACAATCCGGTGGTGATCGAAGCCTATCTGGGGAGTGATGCTGATGCTGCAGCTTAAAAACGTTGATGTTCACTACGGCAGCTTCAAGGCACTGAGCAACATCGATATGACCGTGGACACCGGGGGCCTGGTGGTGCTGCTGGGCGCCAACGGCGCGGGCAAGTCTACGCTGTTCAATGCCATCAGCGGCCTGATAAAACCCTCCGCCGGCACCATCGAGTTCGAGGACAAGATTCTCAATGGCATGAAGGCCAGCGCCATCGTGTCCGCCGGTGTGGTCCAGTGCGCCGAGGGGCGTCAGCTGTTCCCCCAGATGAGTGTTCACGACAACCTGATGCTGGGCGCCTACGTGCACCGTAAGGATAAGGACGGCAACCGCAAGCGGCTGAATGAAGTGCTGGAACTGTTCCCCATTCTGGAAGAGAAAGCCCATCAGCCGGCCGGTTCCCTGTCCGGTGGTCAGCAGCAGATGGTGGCCATCGGGCGTGCCATGATGAGCCGGCCCCGGCTGCTGATGCTGGACGAGCCCTCCCTGGGCCTGGCACCGCTGGTGGTCAAGCAGATGTTCGAAACCATTCAACAGATCAACAGCCTCGGCACCACGGTGCTGCTGGCTGAACAGAATGCCTTTGCGGCACTGAAAATTGCCACACACGCATACGTTATGGAGAACGGCCAGCTCGTTATGGACGGCGACCGTGAAACGATGCTGGGTAACGAGGAAGTGCGCAAAGCATACATCGGGGCCTGACGGGTCCCGGCTCGCTTGTGAAACAAACCTGACAATGCCTGCTCGACAGGTGACAATAACCAGGAGAAAACAATGAAAACAGCGAAGAAACTTGGACTGGCTGTTGCTGTAGCAACCACAATGGGTATGAGTTCCGCCGCCATGGCGGAGAAGGAAGTCACCATTGGCTTCACCGGTCCTCTGTCCGGCGGTGCCGCGCTTTACGGTGAAAACACCCTGTCCGGCCTGCGCATGGCCGCTGACGAAATCAACGAGAACGGCGGGTTCGACATTGACGGCGAGAAGCACACCGTCAAGATTCGCGCCCTGGACGACCAGTACTCGCCTTCACAGGCGGCCACCAACGCCAAGCGCCTGAAGCAGGAAGATGACGTTCCGGCCGTATTCGTACCCCACTCCGGCGGTATCTTTGCCCTGATGGACTTCAATGTGGAAGACGATTTCCTCGTGATGGCCTACACCAGTGTGCCGACAGTCACCGAGCAGGGTAACCCGCTGACCCTGCGTATTCCGCCGACCTTTGACGGCTACGTGGATGCCTTCACCGACTATGCCCTGGAAAACTGGGGCACCAAGCTGGGCATGGGCGGCGCGACCCACGAGTACGCCAAGATCTGGGGCGACATGATTGAGAAGACCTGGGAAGCCAAGGGCGGCGAAGTTGTTGCTGACAACGCCATGGACTACAACAAGTCCGCCGACTTCTCCACCGGTGTCAGCCGTATCATTTCCGAGAAGCCGGACGTGATGTTTGTCGGTGGTGCTTCCGAGCCCACCGGGCTGGTGATCCAGCAGGCCCGTCAGCTGGGCTACGAGGGTGGGTTCATCATGATGGACCAGGCCAAGATCGATGAGGCAGCCAATGTTACCGGCGGCCTGGATGCTCTCGAGAAGACGGTCGGTGTGGTTCCGCTGTCAGCGGACCAGTCTGAGTCCGCGCAGGACTTCGTGAAGCGGTATGAAGAGGAGTTCGACAAGACTCCGGGCTCTGAAGCTGCCTATAACTACCTGGCGCTGCATGCCCTGGTAGAGGCGATGGACCGTGCTGAATCCACTGATCCCACCAAGATCCGTGAGACCATCAGCGAAGCCATCACCAAGATGGACAGCAAGAAGAACCCGTACTCGGTTCAGGAAATCGACGAAAAAGGTGGCTTTGTTGTCCAGCCGACCATGGCTGTGGTCAAAGACGGTGAGCTCGTGGAAGAAGAATACTGAGTGTCTGTCACTCCGCATTCTGACTGAAAAGGGGGCCTCGGCCCCCTTTTTCATTACGGCAACACAGCGGCTCAGGGCTTGACGTACATCGCCAGGTTCTCAGCCACCACGGCGGGCTTTTCCTCGCCCTTGATCTCGATGACCGTCTTGTAGGTGGCCAGCACCCGCTTTTCGTCCACGTCTTCCACATTCACCAGTTCAACGGTAGAGCGAATGTCGGAACCGGACTTGACCGCGGCGGGCAGGCGCACCTTGTTCATGCCATAGTTGATGGTGGCAGCCGGTCCGGTCACGGTCATGGCCTGCTGGTTCAGCTGCGGAATCAGTGACAGGGTCAGGAAACCATGGGCCACCGGGGCTCCCCAGGGAGCTTCCTTCTTTGCCCGCTCCACATCCACGTGGATCCACTGATGGTCACCGGTGGCATCGGCAAAGGCCTGGATCATGTCCTGGCTGATGTGCTTCCAGGGGCTCTGGCCCACAACCTTGCCCTTGTAGTTGGGCAGATCCTCGAGTGCAATGCTTGTCATTGTTGTCTCCTGGTTCCGTTTCGCGAAAATGAATTTCGTAAGCTATTCTCAGGGACTTGAGTTTCCGGTGCAACAACAAAAGCCACCCCCGAACGAAGAGGTCCTATATGTCGAAAAAGCAACAATTTACGCTGGTGGACAGGCCGGTGGGGATGCCCAATGAAACCCACCTGAAACTGGAAGAAAAGGAGGTCCCTGCCCCGGGTGAAGGCCAGGTGCTGCTGAAGACCCGTTACCTGTCACTGGACCCCTATATGCGGGGCCGCATGAACGATACCGCCTCCTACGCCACCCCTGTCGCTCTGGGCGAGGTGATGACCGGTGAGGCGGTCAGCGAGGTGCTACAGAGCAACCACCCGGACCTGTCACCGGGGGATCTGGTGCTCGGCCGCACTGGCTGGCAGACCCATGCCGTGGCCAGCCCCGATATCCTCTACCGCATCGATCCGGATCTGGCGCCACCCAGTGCCTGGCTCGGGGTGATCGGCATGCCCGGCTTTACCGCCTATGTGGGGCTGCTGGAGTTTGGCCGGCCGAAGTCCGGTGAAACCGTGGTGGTATCCGCGGCCTCCGGTGCCGTGGGCCAGGTGGTGGGCCAGATCGCGAAGATGAAAGGCTGCCGGGTGGTGGGGGTGGCCGGCGCCGACGACAAGTGCCAGCACGTGGTTGATCATTACGGCTTTGATGCCTGCGTCAACTACGAGACCGATGACTTCGAGGACCGACTCCGGGAGGCCTGCCCCCAGGGCATTGACGTCTACTTCGAGAATGTTGGCGGCAAGGTATTCGATGCGGTGATGAAGCTGGTCAACAACTTTGCCCGCATTCCTGTGTGCGGCCGGATTGCCCACTACAACCAGACCAGATTGCCGGAAGGGCCGGACCGGCTGATTCCCTTCATGGGGCAGATCCTGATCAAGCGGCTGATGCTCCGGGGCTTTATCCAGTCCGATCACAACGAACTGTTGCCGGATTTCCGCCGCGACATGGGCCAGTGGCTGAAGGAAGGGAAGGTGAAGTACCAGGAAGACGTGGTGGAGGGCTTCGAAAACGCCCTGACTGCCTTCCAGGGCCTGTTGCAGGGCCGAAACCGGGGCAAGCTGGTGGTCAGGGTGTCCTGACAAGAACACCGGGAAAGGCCCTTTCGCGAGCCTTACCGTTCCAGCCAGAAGCTAAAGGGGGCGCCCCGAGCGGGCGCCCCCGGCGTTTTAACGCTGTCAGAGCACGGCCAGCGCCGCGTCATAGTCCGGTTCTTTCTTTATCTCATCCACCAGCTGGCTGTGGAGAACCTTGTTGTTCTCGTCCAGCACCAACACGGCCCGGGCACACAGGCCGGCCAGGGGGCCATTCTGCACGGCAACCCCATAGTCCTGCTGGAAGCTGTAGTTGCGGAAGGTGGACAGGGTCTGCACGTTCTTCAGCCCCTCCGCGCCACAGAAACGACCGGCGGCGAAGGGCAGGTCGGCGGAGACCACCAGTACCTCGGTGTTGTCCAGCTCCCCCGCCTTCTCGTTGAACTTGCGGGTGGAGGCGGCGCACACGCCGGTATCGATGCTGGGGATGATATTGAGGATCTTGCGCTTGCCGGCAAAGTGATCCAGTCCCACGTCCTGGAGCCCGCTGGTGGTGAGGGTGAAATCCGGGGCGGTGTCGCCCGGCTGTGGAAAGGTGCCACTGATTTCCAGCGGGTTACCGTCGAGAGTGACCTTGCTCATGGGAATCTCCTTGTAGGGTGGTCTGGCATCCGGTCTTTCGGACAGACACACCTGTGTACTGCATTTTGGAGGCGCCGTCGACCCCCATCAGCCATTTCCCGCCGGACACTGGCGGGTGGCCCCGGCCGGCTCGAAGCCGGGCGCCGGGTAGCGCTGGACCAGCAGCAGGTAAGTGGTCATGGCCGCCACCGAGCATGCGGCAATAACGGCGGCCATAACCAGTGAAGTGCCGGTGTAGAAGTGGCCCACCAGCACGCCGATGCAGGCCGCCAGCGTCATCTGCATGAAACCGAACAGCGCGGATGCAGAGCCCGCCACGCGGGGGAAGTTCGCCAGGGCGCCGGCCATGGTCTGGGGCAGGGTCATACCGACCCCGGCCATGAACAGGGTCTGGGGCAGCATCACCGCCCACACACTGTAAACCTCCGCCATCGCCAGCCCGGCCATGGCGGTGCCTGCGGCCATGCTGGTCAGCAGGCCCCGTAACAGGATCTGATCCGGCAGCAGGCGGCGGCCCAGGCGCATCGCCATCAGGTTGCCGGCAATATAGCCCGCCACCACACCGGCGAAGTAGAGACCGAAGTGCTCCGGTTTCACCCCGAGAAAGTCGATCAGCACATAGGAAGAGCCTGACAGGAAGGCAAACAGCCCGGAAAAGGCAAAGGCGTTGGTCAGGGTGTAGCCGATAAAACTGGGATCGGTGCCGATAAGCCGGTAATTCCGCGCCAGGCTGCCCAGCTTCAGCGACTGGCGGTTGGCCGGCGCCATGGGCTCGGGGATGCCGAAGGCCACCACCAGTGCCATCACCAGGGCATAGACCCCCAGGGCGACGAAAATGGCGGGCCAGCCCAGGCCGGTCAGCAGGAGACCGCCAATGCCCGGTGCGATGGCCGGTGCCAGCGCCATGATACTGGCCAGCAGGGCCATGATGCGGGCCGCGTCCCGGGGCGTATAGATGTCGCGGATGGCGGCCCGGCCCAGCACCGGCCCGGCGGAACCCCCGATTGCCTGCAGGAAGCGGCAGATCATCAGGGTTTCCACGTTGGTGGCCAGGGCGCAGCCAAGGCTGGCCAGGAAGAACAGCAGGAAACCGCCGATCATGATGGGCTTGCGGCCGAACCGGTCCGCCAGCGGGCCACAGAACAGCTGGGAAATGGCGAAGCCCGCCAGGTAAAGGCTGAGGGTCAGCTGCACCTGATCCGGCCCCGCCGACAGCGCCGTGCCCATGAAGGGCAGCGCGGGCAGGTACATGTCGGTGGCCAGCGGCCCGAGGGCGACGGCAGCCGCCAACAGGACCGTGGTCCAGATACTGGTCAGCGCAAGCATGGCAATTCCGGTTTGAGAATGACCTCCTGAGTCTACGCTCCGGCCGGAGAAAGATAACGGCCTGGCCGGTCATAGCATCTATGAAAAATTGTGATCAGTCCTCAAGGTTCCGTGCCACGGCTGCCAGTTCGTTACGCAGCCAGCGGTGGCCGGCATCGGTCTGGTAGCGCTGGTGCCAGATCATCAGCAGGTGAAGGTCCCGGTAGTCGAAGGGCAGGGGTGCGGTGGCAAAGCCCCGTAACAGCTGGTGGCGCATGCGGGACGGCGCCGAGGCCAGCAGGTCTGTGCCCCGCAGGAACTCCGGCAGGTCGGAGAAGTTGGACACCGTCACCACCGTGTTGCGGGTCAGGCCCCGGGCCTGGAGGGCGTTTTCCAGGCCGGTGCGCTCGCCGGTGCCAAACAGCACATCCACATGGCGCGCCCGCAGGTATTCCGCCAGGGTACGGGGTGCTGTGCGTACCGCAGGATCATAGAAGATCACCATCCGGTCCTGCAGCAGGCCCTTCTGGATGATGTCACCGGCTTCCGGCGCGTGGGGCGTGATGATCAGGTCGCAGACATCCTCCCGCAGCAGGTCCGGCCCCGGAATGCCCGACGGAATCACCTGCAGCCGGATGCCGGGGGCCCTGTCGGCCAGCCGTTTCATCAGTGGCGGCAGCAGCAGGTCCCGCTGGTAGTCGTTGGCGGCAACGGTAAAGGTGAATGCGGCGGTGGCGGGATCGAAAGGCGGTCCCGCCGACAGCGAGCGCAGCTCGTCCAGGATCTGGCGCACATGGGGTCCGGTCTGCAGGGCAAAGCGGGTGGG
>JBMCIH010000037.1:0-9974 GCA_048617055.1 Marinobacter sp.
TGACCAGACCCTGGCGGTGGCCGAGGAATATGGCATCGAGGTGGTTGCGGATGAGACCTATGCACCTTCCGACAGCGACATGACTTCGCAGCTGACCAAGATCAGCCGTACTGACGGTGTCGAGGCCGTGCTCAACTTTGATTTCGGTCAGGGGCCGGCGATCGTTACCAAGAATTACGCTTCACTGGACATTGACCTTCCCTTCTACCAGTCCCACGGCGTTGCCTCCGATGCCTTCCTGGATCTGGCGGGTTCCGCCGCCGAGGGCCTGCGCCTGCCGGCCTCTCCGCTGCTGGTTCCGGACTCGCTGCCGGACGATGATCCCCAGAAGAAGGTTGTTCAAGACTACAAGTCTGAATACGAGAAACACTGGGATTCCAAGGTTTCTACCTTTGGTGCCTATGCCTACGACGGTCTGATGCTGGCCGTAAAGGCGATCGAGGAGGCCGGCACCACTGACAAGGCCGCCGTGCGGGAAGCGCTGGAGAACATCCAGGGCCATGTTGGTGTGACAGGGATCTACAATATGGCTCCGGACGACCACAACGGCCTGGTTCCGGAATCCTTCCGCATCCTTGAAGTGAAGGATGGGGACTGGAAGCTCATCAAGTAACCGAAAACTCTCCTGTCTTTGACCGGCGCCGGGCAACCCCCGGGGCCGGTCAGATCAACGGTACGCTCTTATGCTCTCTGAATTTTTCCAATACCTGTTCACGGGTATCACCATTGGCGCCACCTATGCGCTCGTGGCCCTTGGCTTTACGATCATCTACAACGCCAGCCATGTGATCAATTTCGCTCAGGGCGAGTTCCTGATGATCGGGGGCATGGCCACGGTGTCCTTTATGGGCATGGGCCTGCCCATGTTCGTGGCCATTGTGCTGGCTGTGCTGCTTGCCTGCCTGGTGGGCATTGCCTTGCAGAAGCTCGCCATCGCACCGGCAAAGAATGCCGATGTGGTGACGCTGATCATTATCACCATCGGTGCGTCCATCTTTATCCGCGGCATCGCCCAGGTGGTCTGGGGCAAGGACTACCATGTGGTGCCACCGTTCAGCGGAGACGAGTCTATCCGGATCTTTGATGCGGTGCTCAAGCCCCAGAGCCTGTGGGTGCTCGGTATCGCTACCGTGCTGGTGGTGGCACTGATCCTGTTCTTCACCAGGACGCTTATGGGCCGTGCCATTCTGGGTACTTCCATGAACCGGCTCGCCGCCCAGCTGGTAGGTGTCCGGACACAGATGGTACTGATGCTTGCCTTCGGCCTGTCTGCCTTCCTTGGTTCGGTGGCGGGCGTGGCGGTCGCGCCAATCACTTTCACATCGTATGACATCGGCATCCTGCTGGCCCTCAAGGGCTTCGTGGCTGCCGCCATGGGGGGGCTGGGCAGCGGGCTCGGTGCTGTCGTTGGCGGATTGCTGCTGGGTGTGGTTGAGTCCATGACCGCCGGCTATATCTCGTCCGACTACAAGGATGCGGTGGCCTTCTCCATGATACTGCTGGTGTTGTTCTTCATGCCCCGTGGTCTGTTCGGTGCCCGTACAGTGGAGCGTGTGTAATGCTGGATCGTTTTTTGAACTGGCGTATGAACTACGTGCTGGTTATCGCCATAGTTGTCTTCGTTCTTCCGCTGGTTACGGAGAACCCGTTTTTCTATGACATGGCCACCCAGATTGCGCTGATTGCAGCGACGGTGGTGGGCCTGAACCTGCTGGTGGGTTATGCCGGGCAGATCAGCCTGGGGCATGCCGGCTTCTACGGGCTGGGGGCCTATTTCAGCGCAGTCACAACCGCCCACTATGGCTGGCCGCCGATGCTGGCGCTGGTTGCCGGCGCGGCTCTGGTGGGCCTTATCGCCTTTATTGTCGGGCGCCCCATCCTCAGGCTGAAGGGACACTATCTGTCCATGGCGACCCTGGCGGTGGGCTTTATCATCGCCATCATCATCAGCAATGAGGGCGGCCTGACCGGTGGCCCGGACGGTATGTCGGTACCGTCGCTGACGATTTTCGGCTGGGAGCTGAGCACCTACGGCATGTACTCCCTGCTGGGTCTGGAAATACCCGGCCATGTGGCCTGGTATCTGGTTGCCGGCGTTGTCCTGCTGGTGGCGGTTATCCTCGCCCAGAACCTGATCGATTCACCGATCGGGCGGGCATTGCGCTCCATCCATGGTTCGGAGATCGCGGCCCGCACCGTGGGGGTCGACACGGCGCGTTACAAGAGCCTGGTGTTCGTGATCTCGGCGGTCTATGCCAGCGTGATGGGCAGTCTGTTTGCCCATTTCAGCGGCTTTATCACACCGGCCATTGCCAGTTTCGACCACTCTATCGTGCTGGTCACCATGGTGGTGCTCGGGGGTATGGCCAGTCCCATGGGGGTCATTCTCGGCGCCATTGCGCTGAAACTGCTGCCCCAGTTGCTGTCCGGCTTCCACGAATACGAAACCGCGATTTTCGGCCTCATCCTGATGGCCACCATGATTTTCATGCCCAAGGGTTTTTATCCCACCGTATCCGCCTTTGTGCGGAGCAGGCTGGCGCGGAGTTCCGGGGGTGAGGCATGACAGCAATGATTGATATCAAGGGCCTCGACAAGGAATTCGGCGGCGTCCATGCCATTGAAGGTCTGGAGTTTTCGGTGGAGCAGGGCCAGATCTACTCGGTAATAGGCCCGAACGGTGCTGGTAAAACGACCCTGTTCAACCTCATCACCGGCTTCTATACCCCGACCCGGGGAGAAATCGCGCTCAATGGCGAGAGTGTTGTGGGCATGGACCCCAACCGGCTGGCCGAGCGGGGCATGTGCCGGACCTTCCAGCAGATGCAGATCTGCATGAACATGACAGCGCTGGAAAACGTGATGCTGGGGCGACACCTGCAGATCCGGACGAATCTGCTGACGTCCCTGTTCCGTCTGCCCTCGCTGCTGCGGGAGGAAAAGGCCTGCCGGGAGCGCTCGCGGGAGCTGATGGAATTTGTTGGCTGTGGCCAGTACATCAATGCGGATGCGTCCGCCATGTCCTACGGTGCCCTCAAGCGCCTGGAAATCGCCCGGGCCCTGGCGGCCGACCCGAAGATTCTGTTGCTGGATGAGCCCGCAGCGGGGCTGAACGCCACCGAGACCGCCGAGCTTGAGGCGCTGATCCGCAAGGTGGCGTCCCAGGGGGTGACGGTAATGCTGGTTGAGCACGACATGAAGCTGGTGATGGGTATTTCCGACCGGCTGCTGGTGATCAACTACGGCCGCAAGCTGGCCGAGGGCACCCCGGAGCAGATCCGCAACAATCCAGACGTTATCGCTGCCTACCTGGGCGGCTGAGTGAAAGGGCAAGATCATGAGTGAACAGAACCAGACCACGACACCTGCCCGGTCGCGCAGCGAACAGGCGGTGGGCATTATTATCCGCGAACACCAGGGGCTGTGGCGGGTGATCGATCTGCTGGAGCAGCTCCAGCAGGACATGAACGTCAACGACCAGCGCCCGGACGAGGTGCTGTTCAATACCATTTTTGACTATATCCAGCATTTCTCCAACCGTGTGCACAGCCAGCCGACGGAGATCGTGCTGTATCAGAAGGTACGTGAGAAGTCGCCGGAAACCGGTCCCCTGCTGGACAAGCTGGAACGCGGCTATGTGATCGGCCATGAGAAGATTGATGAGCTGCGGGGTTTGCTGTCGGCCTGCGTGCGGGAGTGGCCGGAAGGCCGGGAGGCGTTCAGTCACGCCCTGAGCCGGTTCGCCCAGGCGTTGCGCAAACACATCAAGAAGGAAGAGGGGGTGGTGATCCCCCGGGCAAAGGAGGTGCTGAGCGAGGACGACTGGCGGCAGATCGCTGAGGCCCGGGATCAGCAGAATGACCCCTTGTTCGGAGATCGTGTACGGGAGGAGTTCCGGGAGCTGCGCCACCAGATCGTCAGTTACACGCCGGAGCGTTTCGGCGGCCTGGGCCTGAGCCATGCCGCCAGCAAGCCGGAGACCGGCAGAGAAATGCTGAGCATTGAGGGTCTGGTGTCCTCCTACGGCGAGATTGAGGTGTTGCACGACATCAACCTGAACATCCGCTCGGGTGAGATTGTGTCGCTGGTGGGCGCCAACGGTGCCGGCAAGTCTACCCTGCTGATGGCCATTTCCGGCCTGCAGCCCATCGACAGTGGCCGGATGACCTTTGAAGGCAAGGATCTGAACCGGATGCCGGTAGACAAGCGGGTTGCCAATGGCATTGTGCAGGTGCCGGAAGGGCGGCAGGTTTTCAAGGACCTGAGCGTGCATGACAACCTGCGCCTGGGGGCCTACACCCGCAAGCAGGGGCCGGAAGTGGAGCGTGACCTGCAGAAGGTGTACGGCAAGTTTCCGATTCTGGAGCAGAAGCGGGACAATCTGGCCGGTGAGCTCTCGGGCGGGCAGCAGCAGATGCTGGCCATTGGCCGGGCGCTGATGGCGAAGCCGCGGTTGTTGCTGCTGGATGAGCCTTCCATGGGGCTGGCGCCCCTGATTGTGGAGGAGATTTTCGGCATTATCCGGGAACTCAAGGAGGAGGGCATCACCGTCTTCCTGGTGGAGCAGAATGCTTCCCAGGCCCTGGCGCTGGCGGATCGTGGCTATGTGCTGGAGACGGGCCGTGTGGTGCTTGAGGGTACCGGGCGGGAGCTGCTCAGTAATGAGAAGGTTCGGGAGGCTTATCTGGGCATGTGATTACGCCTGGTTGCGCTGGTCGTAACCTACTGGCCAGGGATGGGGATGGGGCCTTACGGATCGGGAGTATGGCCAGCGCTCGGGTAGGTCTTGCCGGGACACGCCGTGGATACATCCGTGTAGGCTCTTCGAAAACGTCCATGTTTTCGAAGGTCCCGGCAAGACCTACCCGATCCCTGTCCTTCTGAGTCCAAGTAATTTCCTCATGAAAAAGCCGGGCTGGCTTAATACCAGTCCGGCTTTTTAGTTTTCGACTTGTACAGACGAGTCCTAAGGGTGACGGGCGCAATGGGTTAGAGGGAGGGGCGCGGTCAGGTCCCCTTCCCTTAATTCCAAACTCACTGCTTCTTCGCCACCAACGTCAGAATGTCATAGCTGGCCACCAGCTCGTCATTCTGGTTGGTCACTTCCACATCCCACATGACCACGCCCTGGGGATGTCCCTCGGGGGAGGTGCGGCCCTGGTCGATCTTGCGCTTGCAGGTGAGGCGGGCGCGGATGGTGTCGCCCGGGGCTACCGGTGTGATGAAGCGCAGGGTGTCCAGGCCATAATTGGCCAGTACCGGGCCTTCGCCCGGGTAGACGAACAGGCCGGCCGCTGCCGACAGGACGAAGTAGCCGTGGGCAATGCGCTGGCCGAACTGGGTCTTGCGCGCGGCGATGTCGTCAAAGTGCATGTAGAAGTGGTCGCCGGACAGGCAGCCGAAGTTGGTGATGTCCGCTTCAGTGACGGTGCGGCGGTGGGTGAGCAGGGACTCGCCCACCTGCAGGTCGTCGAAGTGGCGGCGGAACGGGTGGATGTCGTTCTCGATCACCCTGGCACCGCGGACGTACTCCCGGGTTACTGCCGCCAGCATGGTAGGGGAGCCCTGGATGGCGGTGCGCTGCAGGTAGTGGTGAACGGCGCGGATGCCGCCAAGTTCCTCGCCGCCACCGGCGCGGCCGGGACCGCCGTGCTTGAGCATGGGCAGCGGAGAGCCGTGGCCGGTGGACTCCTTTGAGGCTTGCGCATCGAGGATCTGCAGGCGGCCATGCTGGGCGGCCAGTACCGGGATCATTTCCGCGGCGATGGCCGGGTCTTTGGTGGTCACGGTGGTGACCAGGCTGCCCTTGCCCTTGGCGGCGATGGTCAGGGCCTCGTCGACACCGTTGTAGGGCATCAGAGTGGCCACCGGGCCGAAGGCTTCGATGTCGTGGGCGCCGCCGTCGTTCAGCGGGTTGCGGTTAACCAGCAGGTGGGGGGCGATAAAGGCGCCCTGGTCCACACCGTTGCCCACCGGCCTGAGGTCTTCGGTTTGGCCGTAGACGCACTCGCTGGTTTCCAGCAGGCGCCCGATGGCGTCGGTCACATCCTGCAGCTGGTCCTGGGAGGCCAGGGCGCCCATGCGTACGCCTTCTTCCGCCGGATCGCCGAAGGTGATCTTGCCCAGACGCTCCCGGATACGCTCGGCCAGGGCGTCCAGTTGTTCTGCAGGAACCAGTATCCGGCGGATGGCAGTACACTTCTGGCCGGCCTTGGCGGTCATTTCCTTGACCACCTCTTTCGCGAAGATGTCGAATTCCTCGTCGTCCGGCGTCACGTCCGGGGCCATGATGGCGCTGTTGAGGGAGTCCGCCTCGGCGTTGAAGGGGATGCTCCGGGCCATGATGTTGGGGTGGCTCTTCAGTTTCAGTGCTGTGCTGGCGGAGCCGGTAAAGGTGACGAAGTCCTGTTCCTCCAGGCGGTCCAGCAGGTCGCCGGTGCCCCCGATAATCAGTTGCAGGGCGCCTTCCGGCAGCAGGCCGGAGTCGTTGATCACGCGTACCGCCGCTTCAGTCAGGTAGCTGGTGGCAGTGGCGGGCTTGACGATGCAGGGCATGCCCGCCAGGAAGGCCGGGGCGAATTTCTCCAGCATGCCCCAGATGGGGAAGTTGAAGGCGTTGATGTGTACTGACACGCCCCGGCGGGGCACCAGGATATGGGTGCCGTTGAAGTGGTTGTTCTTGCCCAGCTGGGCCACCGGGCCTTCATGGGCCACGTTGCCGGAGGGCAGCTCCTTGCGGCCGGTAGAAGCATAGGTGAACAGGGTGCCGAAACCCCCGTCGATGTCGATCCAGGAGTCCGCCCGGGTGCAGCCGCTGTGGTGGGAGAGGGCGTAGAGTTCCTCCTTGCGGCCCTGGATGTAGATGGCCAGTTCCTTGAGGATGGCGGCGCGCTGCTGGAAGTCCAGGGCCAGCAGATTCCTGACGCCGGTGTGGCGGGCGTAGTCGACCGCGGCCCCAAAGTTGATGGTTTCTTCGTGGGTATGGGCCACGGTTTCGCCGTTGATGGCGCTGGGTAATGCCCTGGCCGCGGTTTTTCCGAACCACTGGCCGGCAATGTAGCTCTGTAGAACTGACATGGTGCGTTCTCCCGGAATCATGTTGTTATCTGAATGGGTTTCAGGACAGGCAAAGCCGGCGCGGACGCCGGCTCTGGGGATATTTCAGGCGGTGCTTACACTTCGTCAAAGTCGAGCACGACCTTGTCGCTGACCGGGTAGCACTGGCAGGACAGCACGTAGCCGGCGTCGACTTCGTAGTCTTCGAGGGCGTAGTTGGCGTCCATTTCTACTTCCCCTTCCACCACCTTGGCCTTGCAGGTGGAGCAGACCCCGGCCTTGCAGGAGAAGGGCAGGTCGGCGCCCATCGCATTGCCGGCATCGAGAATGCTCTCGGTGTTGCGGGTCAGGTCGAAGGTCAGCGCGCGGCCATCGGCGCGAACCGTCACTTCACTTACTGCCTGCGGATCCACGGTGGTTTCCGCACGGTCTTTGCGGGGCGCCTTGCCGCCGCCGACCGGTGTGAACAGCTCGTAGTGGATCTTGGCCTTGTCGAGGCCATGGCGCTCAAGCGAATCACGGACCGTCTCGGTCATGATCTGCGGACCGCAGATAAAGGCAGCGGTCAGCTTCTCGGCGTTGAGCCAGTGGTCAAAAAGCGCGTCGCACTTGTCGGAGTCGATGCGGCCGTTGTACAGGTCGATGTCCTGCTCTTCACGGCTGAACACGAACACCAGGTTGAACCGGCCCATGAAGCGGTTCTTCAGGTCCTCCAGCTTTTCCCGAAACATGGTGCTGGCAGTGGAGCGGTTGCCGTAGAACAGGGTGACCTTGCTCTTTGGTTCCGCTTCCAGGGTCGTCTTCACAATGGACAGGATCGGCGTGATGCCGCTGCCGGCCGCTACCGCCAGGTAGTCGCCTTCCCGCTCCGGGTCCAGTTCCACATAGAAATGCCCCTGCGGCGGCATCACTTCCAGGGTCTGCCCCGGCTTGAGCTGTTCGTTGGCCAGGGTGGAGAAGCGGCCACCGGGCACCTTCTTGATGGCGATGCGCAGGTCCTTGTCATTGACCCCGGTGCAGATGGAGTAGGAGCGGCGTACTTCCTCGCCATCGAGGGTGGTGCGCAGCACCAGGTGCTGGCCCTGGTGGTAGCTGAAGGTTTCTTTCAGGTCGTCCGGCAGGTCAAAACTGAGGGATACGGCGTCCCGGGTTTCCGGCCGGACTTCGCGAATGGTGAGAGGGTAGAACTTGTTCATAATTGTTCTGCTCTAGATACATTTGAAGTAGTCAAAGGGCTCACGGCAATCGAGGCACCGGTACAGGGCCTTGCAGGCGGTGGAGCCGAATTCGCTGACCCGTTCGGTGTGGGTGCTGCCGCAATGGGGGCAGGCAATGACTTCCTCCACACCCTTGAGGGTCAGCTTGCTGGAACTGCCCACCGGTGGGGCAATGCCGAATTCCTGTAATTTCCGGCGCCCGGCCTCGGTGATCCAGTCGGTGGTCCAGGCCGGGGTCAGTACCCGGCGGACCCGGGCGTTGCGGATGCCCGCAAGTTGCAGCGCCTCCTCAATGGAGTCCTCGATCATCTCGGTGGCCGGACAGCCCGAGTAGGTGGGGGTCACATCCACCACCCACTCGCCGTTTTCCTCGGCGATACGCCGGACCATGCCCAGCTCCACCACGCTGACCGCAGGAACCTCCGGGTCCTTCACTTCATCGAGAAGGGCCCAGATGTCCGCCTCGGTGACCGGCTTGTTGCGGTCACGGGCGGGAAGGCGGTCGCTGGCGATCACCGGCTGGTCTTCCAGCAGCGAGCGCGGCTCGGGTTTACCAGGTCTTGGCATCCGGATAGGCCCTTGGCAGGAACTGCATCTCGGCCAGGATATAGCCCAGGTGCTCGGTGTGGTGACCCACCTTGGCGCCACGGTACATCCAGGCGTCTTCCGGCGGCGGGGTCAGCGTGGCTTCGGTCAGTACCTCATTCACCAGGCCCTTCCAGTCCGCGGCCAGCTGCTCGGGGTCCGGGCCGATGCCTGCCCTGGCCATGGTCTGCTCCACCTCGTCTGCCTCGATCATCTCGCCGGTGAAGCGCCAAAGGTCATCCACGGCGGTCTGCATGCGCTGATGGCTCTCCTCGGTGCCGTCGCCAAAGCGCTTGACCCATTCTGATGAGCGGCGCAGGTGGTACTGGACCTCCTTGGCAGCCTTGGCGGCAATACTGGCGATGCGCTCGTCCGGCGCCTTGGTCAGGGCGGCGATGGTGAAGTAGTGCCAAACATCGAAGAAAAACTGACGGCCCATGGTGACGGCATAGTCGCCGTTGGGTTGTTCCACCATCAGCGCGTTACGGTAGTCGTGGGCGTCGCGCCGGAAGGCCAGATCGTCGGCGCTGCGACCGTCATTGATCAGTTCGGCCGCGTACTCGTACCAGTTGCGGGCCTGGCCCACCAGGTCGAGGGCGACGTTCATCAGTGCCATTTCCTCTTCCAGGGCCGGGGCTTTGCCGCACAGCTCACACAGTCGCTGGCTGAGGATCATGTCGGAGTCTGCCAGGCGCAGCAGGTATTCCTGCAGCGCCTCTTGCTGTGTCATTGCCTTGCTCATGCCGGTCTCCCTTACATGTGGCCGACTTCGTCGGGCAGCTTGTAGAAGGACGCGTGGCGGTAAACCTTGTCATCGGACGGATCGAACAGGATCTCCTTCTCGTCCGGGGAAGACGCGGTTATCGCCGAAGACGGCACCACCCAGATGGACACCCCCTCATTGCGGCGGGTGTACAGGTCGCGGGCGTTTTCCATGGCCATTTCCTCATCAGCGGCGTGAACGCTGCCTACGTGCTTGTGGTTGAGGCCGTGCTTGCTGCGTACAAAAACTTCGTAAAGGGGCCAGTCAGCCATAATTCATCTCCTCTCAGGCAGCGTTCTGCTGTTTTTGTTGCTGTTTTTTTGCATAGGCCCTGGCGGCCTCCCGTACCCAGG
>JBMCIH010000038.1:0-9618 GCA_048617055.1 Marinobacter sp.
GATAAAGGTCTGGGTGACCTCCACCAGCTCCTCATCCGCTTCGTGAAAATCCACACCGCGCTCCCGAAGTCCGTCAAGAACCTCCTCCTCCCGCTGGTGATACACAAACGGAATCTGTGCAGCCTCTACGGTTGCGGCATGTAGCATGGCCCGGCGCTGATCCTCAGTCAGACTACGCCATACATCGGCGTTAACATTGGTTCCGGCCGTCGTGAAAATGCCACCAGGTACGGCCATTGTGATATCGGTAACAGCTTCTGTCAGACCGAAATTATGAATCTCCGGAGCCGACAACACTATGCAGTCCACCACACCCTGGCTCAGCGCTTCATTCATTTCATTAGCGGACATGGTGATACCAACGCCACCCACGGATTCGACCCAGCGAGACCAGTTACCTGCCCCAACCCGCATACGCTTGCCCTCCAGGTCATCAAGGCTTTTAACGGGGGTCCGGCATACCAGACCATAGGATGAGCCTCCGGTCTGCCCGGTATAGACCTGATTTTGCTCGGCAAACTCTTCGTTGCACTCGGGGCAGTGGTTAAAGACGAACTCGGACATTGCCCCGATATAGGCCAGCCCCTCCTTACCAACAATCTTGTCACCATACAGCCGTAACAGCATTGAAGACTCGGAGAGCAGGTTGGTATGGGGGTATTCCGCGGGGAAATAGGGAGTCAGCACGAACCCGATATCGGCAATACCATCTCGCAAGCCAGCCGAGGTTTCGGCCATGTTGAGCAGGGACATGGCATACACCTTCACCGACAGCTCCCCATTCGAATATTTTCCGACCGCTTCGGCATAGGCCTCGCCGGCGTCCACCACGAACGACCCGGGGGGGTGCCCCATCGCATAACGCAATTCGCGGGTTTCCGAGGCCACAGGGCCGGCAAGGACCCCACCTATCAAGGGGACAGCAGTCAGGCCGATCACTGATTTCAAAAGCTTGTTCATCACGTGCTCCTAAGGTTTGGCATTATCGTTATTGTTCCGGGCTCAGCCGGGGACCTTTCAGGACACTCGCTACTTCTTTCTTTTTGTTTTAACCAATTATTTTTGTGGGCAGGTGCCGGTTGGCCTGACTAAACCTCCCTTGTCATGGGCCGAATGTTGATCAATCCGCCCTGGCATGCAGCTTCTGCATCCCCCGCAGCCAGCGGTCGATATCCTCCGCCTTGGACCGATAGTAGGTCAGCACTTCCTCGTGGGGCAGGATCAGGAAGCGCTCCTTCCGCAGGCCTTCAACGACGGTCTGAGCGACATCCTCAGCGGTCAGTTCGTGGCCGCCTGACATCAGCTCCCGTCGTATCTCGGAAGCACTGCGCAGCATCGGTGTGTCGACAGCACCCGGGCACAGGCAACTGACACCGATACCCTGCGCCCCATAGGTGATGGCAAGCCATTCCGCAAAGCTGACGGCGGCGTGCTTGGTGACCGCATAGGGTGCGTCAAACTGGGACAGCAGGCCGGCGGCGGACGCGGTGTTGAGGAAGTAACCACTGCCCCGCTCCAGCATGCGGGGTACCAGCGTACGCGCAGCATGCACATGGGCCATCAGGTTGACATCCCAGGTCTGATTCCAGACCTCGTCCGGCAGTTCGATACCGCCGGGAACGGCGATGCCCGCATTGGAGCAAAACAGGTCGACCGGGCCATACTGACCTGTGGCCACATCCACAACCCGCTCAATATCGGCAGCAACGCTGACATCCACCTGCACCGCGAGGCCGGAGATATCCTTCGCCACCTGGCCGGCTGCCTCCATGTCCCGGTCGGCAACCACCACGCCCCTGGCGCCTTCTGCCGCAAATCGACGAGCCATGGCTTCGCCGATACCGCTGGCCCCACCGGTAACAACCACGACCTTACCGTTCAGCTCCATGGCTCAGCCTCCATCGCGCCCGCGTTCGGTATAGACGATCAGCTTCCCGGTGGCCCTGCGTTCCTTCAGGTCGATCAGCGCCCTGGCGGTCTCTTCCAGCGGATAGCGCGCCGTGATCCGGGGGTTGATCCGGCCTTCGGCCAGCCAGCCGGTCAGTTCATCCATCAGTTCACGGAACCGTTCCGGCTCCTTGTCCTGGAAGGCACCATAGAATACGCCGACCAGGGAGCAGCCCTTGAGCAGGGTCAGGTTCAGGGGCAGTTTCGGGATCTCCCCGGAGGTAAAACCGATCACCAGGAAGCGGCCGTTCCAGGCCATACCCCGCAAGGCCGGCTCGCTGTATTCACCGCCCACCGGGTCGTAGACCACATCCACACCCCGTCCGTCTGTGAGGTCCCGGATGCGGTCACGCAGGCTTTCGCTGCTGTAATTGATGGTGTCGTCGGCGCCGTGCTTGCGGCATATTTCCAGCTTTTCGTCGGTGGATGCGGCGGCGATCACACGGGCACCCATCACCTTGCCCAGCTCGATGGCCGACAGGCCGGTACCACCCGCGGCCCCCAGCACCAGCAGGGTTTCACCGGGCTGCAGATGAGCCCGGTCCTTGAGGGCATAGTGAGTCGTGCCATAGGTGATAACCAGCGCCGCACCGGCATCCATGCTCACGCCGTCCGGAAGCCGCACGACCTTGCGGGCTGCCACCGGTGTCTCCTCGGCAAATCCGCCCCAGCCTGGTATACCGATAACCCGGTCGCCGGGAGCAAAACCTTCAACACCCGCACCCACAGATTTGATGATTCCGGCCACTTCTCCCCCGGGAACAAAGGGAAACGGCCTCTTGAACTGGTACTTGCCCTCGATGATCAGGGTGTCGGGGAAATTGGCGGCGCAGGCATGCACCGAGACAATCACCTCATCCTCAGCCGGCTCCAGGGAGGGCACATCTTCCAGGGTCAGCGCTTCGGGCGGACCGTACTGCTTGCATAGAACCGCTTTCATATCGTGACTGTCCCCTGTTGCAAGTTCCGGATAGTCTGCTTCGACTCTAGGCCCCTATGAGGTGGGGTTCTTGTGCTGACTGGCTACGCAGGATGAAAATAAAAAAACCCCACGCAGAGGTGGGGTAAGAGTCGCTCAAGAGAACATCCACCAACCTGAACTACTATTGCCTTTCATCAGCGCCCGGGCCAGCTGGGGGAACGTTTTTCATTGAATGCGGCCATCCCCTCTTTCGCATCTTCTGTCAGGGTCATGGTGGCCAGCTGGGTTTCGGTATAGGCGATCGACTGCTCGAAACTCATATCCTCGATGGCCTTCATGGCGTACTTGCCGCGACGGATGGCGGTAGGCGACTTGTCCGTCAGGCGGTTGATCAGCCAGTCCACCTTGGCATCCAGTTCCTCCGGCGCCACCACATGGTTCAGCAGGCCATGCTGCAGAGCCTCCTCTGCGGTGAACGGCTCGCCGGTGAGGGTCCATTCCCTTAGCACACGCCGGGGTACCAGGCGCTGCATCAGGCTGAGTACCTGCATGGGAAACAGGCCGACTTTCACCTCCGGCAGGCCGAACTTCACATTGCTGTGGGCGACGGCCATATCACCCATGCAGAGCAGACCCATGCCGCCCGCCATACAGACGCCGTTTACCCGCACGATACAAGGCGTGGTGGTGTTCACCGCCAGCCGGAACAGGTCGGCGTATTCGGCATTCGGCTTTGAGTAGTCAAAGGCAAAGCCCTGACCCGGCTGCAGGTCACCGCCGGCGCAGAATGCCTTCTCTCCGGCAGCCGTCAGCACAATGACGCGGATGTCCGGATCGGAGTCGGCTTTCAGATAGCCCTCACGAATGCGGGCAATGACGTCATTGTTGATCGCGTTGCGCTTTTCGGGCCGGTTGATGGTGATCCACAGGGCCGCACCCTTCTGCTCCAGCAAGACCGCTTCTTGTTCAGACATCATGGCACTCCTGGTTGATCAGTTGCTTTCAGCCGAGGCGGCGCTTTCAGCAGGGATAACTTCGGCAATCACCTTGCCAGCGGTGACCTGTTCACCTTCGCTGACCGTGAGAGAGGCAATCGTGCCTGCCACTGCCGCCACGTGGACGTGTTCCATCTTCATGGCTTCCAGCACAACCACCGGCTGGCCAGCCTCGACCGTATCGCCCTCACCGGCATGCAGGGCTACCACCCGTCCGTTCATCGAGGCTCGGATGACGCCATCACCGGCTTCGTCCCCGGCAACGGCAGCCTCATGGGTATGGTCATCCACACGGAAGGACTCACCCCGATAGCGCAGGTAAAGGCGTGAACCGGCACGAATCATCTCGGCGGTCTCGGACAGGCCCTGGCAGGTGAACCGTACCCGGGCGCCGTCCACAGCATCCAGCGTCAGTTCAGCAGCGTCGTCGTCCAGTTGAATCCGGAAGGTGCCATTGCCCTGGTTGCTCACCCGCGCATCGGCCGCCTCCCCGCCAACACTGAAGCGGAAGATGATTGGCAGGCGATGGGTAATGGTGCTGACCGAGCCACCGTAGCTGCCCTGTGCGTCGGTGGTATACAGCAGCACGGCGGCCAGTAACCGGGCGCGGTCATCCGTGCCCTGGTCCCTCGCCAGCAGTTCGTCCTGGTGGTTTTCAACGAACGCCGTGGTCGCTTCCCCCTGGATAAAGGTGGGGTGCTCCAGACAGGCACTCAGGAACGCCTGGTTGGTTTCCACACCCAGCGCCGTCGCATCCTTCAATCCACTGACCAGGCGACGGCGGGCCTCTTCCCGGTCCGCCCCGGTGCTGATCAGCTTGGCGATCATGGAGTCGTAGAAAGGCGGGATCTCGGAACCGGACTCCACCGCATCCTCTACCCGCAGGGTATCCGGCATGTGCCACAGTGCCATGGTGCCGCTCTGGGGCATAAACCCTTCGCTGGGGCTCTCTGCGCACAGACGTACTTCAATGGAATGGCCTTTCAGGACAATGTCGTCCTGGCTCAGGGGCAGCGGCTGGCCGGCTGCGACCCGCAGCTGCAGCTCCACCAGGTCCAGTCCGGTGATGGACTCCGTCACCGGGTGCTCCACCTGCAGTCGCGTGTTCATTTCCATGAAATAGAAGTTGCCATCCTGATCCAGCAGGAATTCCAGGGTGCCCGCCCCCTCGTAATTAATGGCCTTGACGGCGGTAACGGCGGTCTCGCCCATCCGCGCCCGCAACTCCGGTGACACCGCCGGAGAAGGTGCCTCTTCCACCACTTTCTGGTGGCGACGCTGGATGGAGCAGTCCCGCTCTCCGATATAGACGGCGTTGCCGTAGCGGTCGGCCATGACCTGTATTTCGATATGACGCGGGTTGACGATCGCTCGCTCCAGGATCACTTCCGGGTCGCCGAAGGCACTTTCCGCCTCGGACCGGGCGCTGCGCAGGGCAGCCGGGAAGTCCTCCGCTTTCTCGACCAGGCGCATGCCCCGGCCACCGCCACCGGCAGTCGCCTTGATCATGATGGGAAAACCCACGTTGTCCGCTTCCCGGATGAGGCGACCTTCGTCCTGGTCTTCACCCTGGTAACCGGGCACACAGGGCACGCCCGCGTCCATCATCAGTTGCTTGGCACCCGCCTTGTGTCCCATGGAGACAATGGATTCGGCAGACGGACCCACAAAGATAATACCCGCCTCTTTGCAGGCTTTTGGCAGGCCCGGGTTTTCCGCCAGGAAACCGTATCCGGGATGGATCGCATCGGCGCCACTGAGCTTTGCCGCCTCAATGATCCGATCGATACGCAGGTATGAGTCCGCGGGCAGGTCGCCGCCGATGGCCACGGCCTGGTCGGCCGCCCGGACATGGCGGGCATTCCGGTCAGCGGAGGAATAGACCGCTACGGTCCGGTAGCCCAGTTCACGGGCGGAGCGGATGACCCGGAGCGCGATTTCGCCCCGGTTGGCTACCAGCACCTTGGTAAAGGGGGTCGGTTTGATTGCTGTTGTCGTGGTCATGATAGTCAGACACCGTTCTCATTCTTGGGACGGCCAGAGCTTCCAGCCGGGTTCCGGGATTCCAACAGGCTCAGGGGCGCGCCACACCAAACTGCATCTTGTGGGGCTCACGCCGTTCTGCGTCACGACAGACCGACAGCACGTAGGACAGTACCGAGCGGGTCTCACGGGGGTCGATCACGCCATCATCCAGAAGCCGGGCGCTGGTGGTGAACACATCCATCTGGCTCTCGAAGGTGTCAACGATTTTCTTTTCCATGGCGGCGAGTTTGTCGTAGTCGACCTCACCGGTCTTGCGCTTCATGGCCGCTTCGGTGACGTTGGTCATGGTTTTGGCGGCCTGTTCGGCGCCCATGACGGCGGTCTTGGCATTGGGCCAGGAGAAACAGAACCGGGGCGCGAAGCCGCGTCCGCACATACCGTAGTTGCCCGCCCCGAAGGAGGCGCCGCAGTAGATGGTGATCTGGGGTACCGTGGCATTGGTCACCGCCTGGATCATCTTGGAGCCATGCTTGATGATGCCGGCCTGCTCGTATTCCTTGCCGACCATAAAGCCGGTGGTGTTGTTCAGGTAAAGGATCGGGGTCTGGGACTGGCAACAAGCCTGGATAAAGTGGGTGGCCTTGGTGGCACCCGCCGGGTCGATGGGGCCGTTATTAGTGATAATACCCACCGGCAGCCCTTCTACCTTGGCATGGCCACACACCGTGGATGAGCCATAGTTGGCACCAAACTCCAGGAAATAGGAGTCGTCCACGATGCGGGCAATCACCTCTTTCATGTCCACCGGACGCTTGTAGTCCATGGGCATGACGCCCAGCAGTTCTTCCCGGTCGTAGCGAGGCGGCTGGAAGGCACGGGGCTTGTCTTCCGGCAGTTCGCCGTCCCAGTCCAGCTGGGCGACAATCTCGCGTACCATGCGCAGGGCGTCGCGGTCATCCTCAGCCAGGTAATCCCCCAGCCCGGAGATACTGGTATGCATCTCAGCGCCACCCAGCTCTTCTTCGGTGGCGATCTCACCCGTTGCCGCCTTGAGCAAGGGCGGCCCGGCGAGAAATGCCCTGGAGCGGTCACGAACCATGATGATGTAATCAGACAAACCGGTCTGGTAGGCGCCGCCTGCGGTGGACGAACCGTGGGTCACGGTGACCACCGGCAGCCCGGCCGCTGACAGCCGGGTCAGGTTGGCAAACAGGGTGCCGCCGTGAATGAACTGGTCTACCTTGTATTTCAGCAGGTTGGCTCCTGCACTCTCCACCAGCTGCACGTAGGGCAGTTTGTTCTTCAGGGCCAGTTCCTGGACCCGCAGCTGTTTTTCCAGGCCCATGGCCTGCAGGGCACCGGCATCAATGCCCGAGTCGTTGGCGGCAATCATCACCCGCACCCCGGAGACATAGCCGATACCGGCCACCACGCCGCCGCCGGGCACACTTTTGTCCGGCTCCGGCGTATCCAGTCCGTACCCGGCCAGGGTGGACAGCTCCAGGAAGGGGGCGCCCGGGTCCAGCACCAGGGCGATGCGCTCCCGGGGCAGCAGCTGGCCCCGTTTCTCGAACCGCTCTTTGGATGCCTCGGACTTGGTCCGGGTGCGGTTTTCCAGTTCGCGGATACGCTCCAGCAGTGACAGCATGCCCTGCTGATTTTCCCTGAAGGTGTCGCTGCCAACGGATAGTTTGGACTCGATGACTGCCATACGTGGTATTCCAGGTTCGTGAATTCCTCACCGGCGGCGAGTACCGGCGTTTGTTATCGGGGTATGCTGAAAGAATCCTGCGCCGCCGTCTTGTGTGAACTGGCTGGCGAATCCCAAGGCTACCCTTTTCCTCAACATAAATTTGATCAAGCGATTGGTCAATACTAGAATCACAAAAAACCAACAAACGGGAAACCCCTATGATCAAGCTGTACCACTGCATGAGTGCCCGCTCGTTCCGGGCGTTATGGGCACTGGAAGAACTGGGACTGGATTACGAACTGATGATGCTGCCGTTCCCGCCCCGGATGTTCAGAAAGGAGTATCTGGGTATCAACCCCCTGGGCACCATCCCGGCCCTGTTCGACGGTGACACATTCATGACGGAGTCCTCCGCCATTGCCCAGTACCTGGCGGAGCGCTATGGCCAGGGCAGGCTGAACATCCCTGTGGATGACCCGCGTTACGGTGCCTACCTGAACTGGCTGCACTTCGGTGAGGCCACCCTCACCTTCCCCCAGACCCTGGTGCTGCGCTACACCCGCCTGGAACCGGAAGAGCGGCGGGTGCCCCAGGTTGCCGAGGACTACAAGAAGTGGTTCCTGGGCAGGCTGCGGGCGGTAGAGGCGTCCCTGGAAAAGACGTTACCGTGGATTTTGGGTGACACCTTCACGGCGGCGGATATTTCGGTGGCCTACGCGCTGATGCTGGCGGAAAACCTGGACATGGAAAACGAGTTCGGCCCCAACACACGGGCTTACTGGGAACGGGTCCAGCAGAGAGATGCGTTCAAGCGGGCATTGGAGAGCCAGGAGGAATCGGCCACAGCCCAGGGTATTTCCTGAGCCCTGTTCAGGACGGGGAGGGCCACAGGTTCTACCGCGAATGCCTCCTGTCAGTCAACGAAGTCATCGTGTGGATCAGGCTGTGCTACCGCAGCGACCTGCTTCCTGAACTTCCGCCAGGAACTCGAGGATGGCATCGTTGAAAACATCGTTCTGATCGCCGGAAACCATGTGCCCGGCCCCGCTCACATCTACCGCACGAGCACCCGGAATCAGCTGCAGGAAATCCTTCACTCCTTCCTCGCTGACCACGTCACTCATCTTGCCCCGTACCAGCAGTGTGGGGACGTCAATCCTCCGGGCCGCGTCCCGCAACCGCTCAACGTTACGGACTGAACCCGGTGTGCGGTCGCCACTGATAAAGGCCGGATCCCAGTGCCAGTAGAGGCGATCGTCCTCTCCCACCCTCAGGTTCTTGCGCAGCCCTTCCCTGGAACGGGGTTTGGCCTTGCGATGGGGCATGTAGGCATTAACGGCCTCCACCACCTCTTCATAGGAATCGAAACCGCCAATGTGCGCCGACATGAACTGACGGATGCGCTGCACCCCTTCCGGCTCGACCCTGGGCACAATATCCACCAGTACCAGCCCGTGGATGGGCAGGTGTGTCGCCTCTCCTGCAGCCAGCAGGGAACTGATGCCGCCAAGGGAAGCCCCGATCAGTACCGGAGGCTGCTCCAGGTCAGACAGAATGCCGTGCACGTCCTCCACGAAGCGATCGAGACTGTAGTCCCCTTCCGGGCACCAGTCGCTCTCACCATGGCCCCGCATATCCACGGTCATGGCCCGATAACCGTTGCCGGCCAGGGTACGGGTCAGCTCGCCCCAGGAGTGCCGGGTCTGGCCGCCTCCGTGGAGCATCACCACGGGCTGGTCGTCCGGGTGGCCGGCCACATCGGCAGCCAGTCTCAGCCCCGATGCGCCATTGAGGTAAATGCGTTCCATAGATTCTCTCCGGTGTTGCGACCCCACCCGTGACACGGCAGGGTATCGATCATCACTGCAAGCTTATCGAGCGCTTGCTATCAAACCCATGATCATGCCTCACTTTCCATCAAAAATGCCAGATAGTTTTGCGACTACCTGGCACCATCGTTCAGCAGTGAAGAATAGAACCCTTACATGCCGTGGGTGGTCACATCAAATTTCGAGTAGACCTCGTCCCAGTAAAGCTGGGCCAGCTCGTCGTGGGAGTCCACCTCGGTCACGAGG
>JBMCIH010000039.1:0-9532 GCA_048617055.1 Marinobacter sp.
GTTCTTCAGGTCCCGCGCGATCAGCAGGCGCTGCACCTCGCTGGTGCCCTCGTAGATCTGTGTGATGCGGGCGTCCCGGTACAGGCGCTCCACCGCATAGTCTTCCAGGTAACCGTAACCACCATGGATCTGGATGGCGTGGGAGCAGACCTCCTCCGCCAGTTCGCTGGCAAACAGCTTGGCCTGGGACGCCTCCGACAGGCAGGGCTGGCCGGCGGTTTTCAGGCGGGCGGCGTGGACCACCAGCAGGCGGGCCGCATTCAGGCGGGTGTGCATGTCTGCCAGCATGTTGGCGATGCTCTGGTGTTCGGTGAGGGGGACGCCGAACTGCACCCGTTCCCGGGCGTACTTCAGGGCCGCCTCGAAGGCCGCGCGAGCAACGCCGACGGCCTGGGCGGCGATGCCGATGCGGCCGCCCTCCAGGTTGGACAGGGCGATATTCAGGCCCTTGCCCCGCTGGCCCAGCAGGTTTGCCTCCGGAACGCGGCAGTCCTCCAGGGTGATGGCGCAGGTGTCAGATCCGCGGATGCCCATCTTGTGCTCCATCCGGTCCACCCGGAAGCCGGGGTTGTCCGTGGGCACCAGAAAGGCGGACAGGCCGCGCTTGCCCTGGTCCGGATCGGTCACCGCAAACACCACCGCCAGCCCGGCCCGCTTGCCGTTTGTGACGAACTGTTTGGCGCCATTGAGCACCCATTCGCCGTCCTTCAGTTCCGCCCGGGTTTTCAGGTTGTGGGCTTCGGAGCCGGCCTGGGGCTCGGTGAGGCAGAAACAGCCGATGGTCTCGCCGCTGGCGAGCGACGGAAGCCACCGCTTTTTCTGCTCCTCGGTGCCATAGTTGAGCACCGGGGCGCAGCCCACGGAGTTGTGGACACTCATCAGGGTACTGGTGGCACAGCAGCCGGCGGCCACTTCTTCCACCGCCAGGGCGTAGGCAACAAAATCCACGAAGCTGCCACCCCACGCTTCCGGCACCACCATACCCAGCAGGCCCAGCTCGCCCATCTGGCGGATCACCGCATCGTCGATATAGCCGGATTTGTCCCATTCCGCCGCCCGTGGCGCCAGTTCACTCCGGGCAAACTGGCGGGCCATGTCGCGGATCATCCGCTGGTCTTCGTTGAACTCGATATCCTGCATGGTGGTGTGCTCTTGTTGTTCTCGTACTGGTCAGGGATCAGGCGTTTTCAGACACTGGCATAACCATCAGCCCCGCGCCTCGTCGAAAAAGACGGAAACGTGTTCCGGTTTCAGGTCGTCAATGCTGGCCACCCTCCATTGCGGCGACTTGTCCTTGTCCACGATCAGGGCGCGAATGCCTTCCACCATGTCGCCATGGTCAAACCACTGATAGTCGAGTTGCAGCTCCAGGGCGAAGGCTTGCGGCAGTGTCAGGTTCCGGCCCCGGCGCACCAGCTCCAGGGCGACGGCCATACCCAGGGGTGAGCGACCCTGCAGGGATTTCAGGGTTTCCTCTGCCCATTCCCGGTACTGGGGACGCTGCTCCGCCTGCAGGGAGTTGCGGATGGCCAGCAGGGTATCGCCGGCAAAGTGCTCGTCAATGGCCGGCTGGAGGCGCTCCAGGCCTGGCTCACCCGGCTCCCCGGCCATCGGGGCCAGGCCGGCCCGCAGGGATGCGTCGGTGCTGCCATCGATCGTCGCCAGGGTGTCCAGGAAGCCGTCGAGGTGCTCCGGCGGCAGGTACAGGTCCGCCAGCCCGGCGTAAAGGGCGTCCGCCGGCCCCAGCTGTTTGCCGGTCAGGCCCAGGTATTCCCCCAGCCGCCCCGGCAACCGGCCCAGGAAGTAGGTGGCACCCACGTCCGGAAAGTAACCGATCCCGGTCTCCGGCATCGCCAGGCGGGCCCTGTCACTGACCAGGCGCAGGCTGGCCCCCTGGGCAAGACCCATGCCCCCGCCCATCACGAACCCGTTCATCAGGGCGATGACCGGCTTGGGGTAGTCATGAATGGCCTGGTCCAGGGCGTACTCCTCCCCGAAGAACACCCGGTGGAGATCCTCGCCGTTCTGGTAGCTGTCGTACAGGGCGCGGATGTCGCCCCCGGCGCAGAAGGCCTTGTCGCCGGCACCCTGAATCACCACCGCATCGATGGCTTCGTCGGCGGCCCATTCGTCCAGCTGCCGGTGAAGGTCCTGCACCATGCCCAGGGTCAGGGCATTGAGGCCCGACGGCCGGTTCAGGGTCAGGCAACCGTAGCGGCCCCTGACCTCGACTATGACCTCGGAATCTTTACCGCTCATTCGGTCTCCTTCCGGTAACGCTTGATGATGGCCGAGAAATCCAGGCCGCCATGGCCGTCAAAACTCATGGACTGGTAGAGCTGCTGTGCCAGTGCGCCCATCATCAGGGGCTGGCGGCTGGCCCTGGCGGCCTCGGTGGCCAGGCCCAGGTCCTTGATCATCAGGTCCATGCCAAAGCCGCCGGTATAGCCCCGGTTGGAGGGCGCGGTGTCGATCACCCCCGGGTAGGGGTTGTAGGTGTCGGTACTCCAGCAGCGGCCGCTGGAGGTGTTGATGACCCCTGCCAGCACCTGCGGGTCCATCCCCATGGACGTTCCCAGGCTCATGGCCTCGGCAGCGCCGATCATGGTAATGCCCAGCAGCAGGTTGTTGGCCATCTTGGCCACCTGGCCGTTGCCGGCGGCGCCACAATGCACGATGTTTTTGCCCATGTTCTCCAGTACCGGCCGGGCAAAGGCGAACTCCCGGTCCTCACCGCCCACCATAAAGGTCAGCGTGCCCGCCTGGGCGCCCCCGGTACCACCGGACACCGGCGCATCCAGCATCGGATTGCCCTGTGCGGCGGCTTGTGTGGCCACATCCCGGGCGGTCATGGGATCAATGGTGGAGCTGTCGATCAGGTGAACGCCCCTGGGCACATGGGCCAGCAGACCGTCTTCCCCGAGATAGACCGTTTTCACATGGGGGGCCGCCGGCAGCATGGTGATGATCAGCTCCGCCCCACAGCGGGCCACCGTAGCAATGTCCGCGGCGGCAGTCGCTCCTTCCGAGACCGCCCTGTCCACCGCCGCTTTCACCAGGTCAGACACGACCAGTTCATGGCCGGCCTTGAGGAGGTTGCTGGCCATGGGGGCGCCCATATTGCCCAGGCCGATAAATCCGATTTTCATGATGGTGCCTCCGGTGTTCTTGTTAGACGTTTACTGGTGTCGGAAATCCGGCTTACGTTTCTCCACAAAGGCGTTCATGCCTTCCTTCTGGTCCCGGGTGGCGAAGATGGCGTGGAAGATCCGCCGCTCGAACCGCACCCCTTCCGCCAGGCTGGTCTCGAACACCCGGTTGACCGCCTCCTTGGTCATCATGGTGCTGGGCAGGGACTTTTCGGCAATGGTGCTGGCAGCCTTGAGGGTTTCCTCCAGCAGCTGGTCCACCGGGAATACTTGCGCCACCAGGCCGGCGGTTTCTGCTTCCTTCGCATCCATCTGGCGCCCGGTCAGGCACATCTCCATGGCCTTGGCCTTGCCGAGGGCCCGGGTCAGGCGCTGGGTGCCACCGATGCCGGGCAGTACACCAAGGTTAATTTCCGGCTGACCGAAACGGGCGTTATCCCCGGCATAGATGAAGTCGCACATCAGCGCCAGCTCACACCCACCACCCAGGGCGTAACCCGCGACGGCCGCGATCATCGGCTTGCGTCGTTGTCCGATACGGTCCGCCTGGGCAAAGAAGTCGTCCAGGTAGATCTGGGGGTACTCCAGCACCGACATCTCCTTGATGTCGGCTCCGGCGGCGAAGGCCTTGTCGGAGCCGGCCAGCACGATGCAGCCGATGTCCGGGTTGCGCTCGCAATCGTCCAGCGCCAGGTTCAGTTCTTCAATCAGTTGGCTGTTGAGGGCATTCAGGGCCTTGGGGCGGTTCAGGGTGATCACGCCAACCCGGCCTTTTATCTCGGTGAGAATCGTTTCGTAAGCCATGTCCGATCTCCTCGGTTACCGCAGGTTGATGGTGGTGTTCACAGAACCGACCTGCTCGTCCTCATCGAACCAGCGGGAGGTCACCGTCTTGGTCTGGGTATAGAACTGCACCACCTGCTTGCCGTAAGGACCCAGATCGCCCAGCTTGGAACCCCGGGAACCGGTAAACGAGAAGTAGGGCACGGGCACCGGAATGGGCACGTTGATGCCCACCTGGCCCACATCGATATGCTCCTGGAAGCGATGGGCCGCTGCGCCGGAGCGGGTGAAGATCGCCGTGCCGTTGCCGTTGGGGTTGGCGTTCACCAGGTCGATGGCGTCATCCAGGGTTTCCACCTCCAGCACGCACAGTACCGGGCCGAAGATCTCTTCCTTGTAGATGGTCATGCCCGGGGTGACACCGGAGAACAGGGTGGGCCCGATAAAGTTGCCCTTCTCGTAACCCCGCACGCTCACATCGCGGCCATCCAGCACCAGCTTGGCGCCTTCGCTGACCCCCTGCTGGACCAGGCCTTTCACCCGCTCCAGGGCCTGGGGCGTCACCAGCGGGCCGACATCGGTGCCCTCTTCCGTGCCGGCGTTCACATTCAGCTTTTCTGCCCGGCGGGCCAGCTCCGGCAGCCAGTTGCGGGCCTCGCCCACCAGCACCAGGGCCGACACCGCCATGCAGCGCTGGCCGGCGGCCCCGAAACAGGAGCCCACCAGGGCATTGAGGGTCTGTTCCTTGTTGGCATCGGGCATCACCACTGCGTGATTCTTGGCGCCCATCATGCACTGCACCCGCTTGCCCGCAGCGGAGGCACGGTTGTAGACGTGGGTACCCACCGGGGTGGAACCCACAAAGGACAGTGCCTTGATGTCCGGGTGGTCGCACAGGCCATTGACCACGTCCGGGCCGCCATGGACCACGTTGAGCACGCCTTTGGGAATGCCCGCCTCCAGGGCCAGTTCCACCAGCCGCATGGTCACCATGGGGTCCCGCTCCGAGGGCTTGAGCACAAAGGTGTTGCCGGTGGCAATGGCCATGGGGAACATCCACAGCGGAATCATGGCCGGAAAGTTGAAGGGCGTGATGCCGGCGCATACGCCGATGGGCTGGCGCAGGGTGTAGGTGTCCACATCGCCGGCCACATTATTGGCGTACTCGCCCATCTGCAGGGTACCCACACTGGCGGCGTGCTCCACCACTTCCAGGCCCCGGAATACATCCCCTTCCGCGTCCGCCAGGGTCTTGCCCTGCTCGGCGGTGAGCATCGCTGCCAGCTCCTTCATGTTCTCCCGGATCAGCTGCTGGTATTTGAGGAAGATGCGGGAACGCACCCCGATGGGCGTCTTGCGCCAGCTTTTGAAGGCTTCCTGCGCCGCGCTCACTGCCGCATCCAGCTCGTCCCGGGTAGCAAAGGGCACTTTCGCCAGCACTTCCTGGGTGGCGGGATTGGTGATATCCCGCCACTCACTGGTTTTCGACTCGACGAATTCGCCGTCGATCAGCAGCTTGACGGTGGGTACCTGAGGATTCATAGGGGGCTCTCCACGGTTGTTCTTATGATGAATAGGATCGGTTGATAGTAGCAGTGCATTTTTAAGCGCTACAATGGCGCTTGCTGCAACCCTGATCTGCAAATATGCACACACTGACCAAGAATCCCCCAACGAGAAGCAGGCGATGGACTGGGATAACCTGAAATTCTTTCTGGAACTGAGCCGTGCCGGCAAGCTGACCGCCGCCGCCCGCCGCATGGGGGTGGACCACACCACCGTGTCACGGCGTATCCATGCCCTGGAGAAAAGCCTGGGCATGACCCTGTTTATCCGGGAACAGACCGGCTACAGCCTCACCGAGGCCGGGCGCCAGCTGCTGCCCCATGTGGAGCAGATGGAAAGCGCCAGCGTGCGCATCGAACAGAGCCTGCCGGCGGCGGACGAGCAACTCTCCGGCCAGGTGCGCATCGGCGCCACTGAAGGCTACGGCCCCCTCATGCCGGGCCGGGAGCTGGGCCACCTCACCCGCCGCTACCCCCACCTGCACCTGGACCTGCTGGCCATGCCCCGGGCACTGCGGCTGTCCCGCCATGAGGCGGACATTGTTATCACCCTGGAGCGCCCCGAGCGGGGTCCCTTCATCGTCACCAAACTCACCGACTATGTGCTCAGGCTCTACGCCAGCCGGGAGTATCTGCAGGAACACGGCCCCATCCGCTACCGCAGCGAGCTGGGCAGACACAGGTTCGTCAGCTATGTGGACGACATGGTGTTCAGCCGCGAACTGCTGTTCCTGGACGAGATCGCCGGCTCCGGCGAGGTCAGCATCCGCAGCACCAGCGTACTGGCCCAGCAGGAAGCCATCGCCACCGGCGCCGGCATCGGCATACTGCCGGCCTTCTCGGCGGACATCGACGATCGACTGGGAGTGGTGCTGCCGGACCAGATCCGCTTTATCCGCACCTTCTGGATGCTGATGCCGGAAGAGCTTCGCCATATTGCGCGGATGCGGGTGACCTGGGATTTTCTGAGGGAGCGGGCCGGGGAGAACCAGGGGCAATTGATGGCATTCCCGTCTCCCGGTAGCTAACCGTCCCCGTAGCTAACTGGATATCCTGCTAACCACTTGCACTACTTGTTATAGCCTGCCGCCAGACCCCTGCGCCGCTCTGGGACCCTTTTCTGCAAGCCGCACCAAACACGGGCGATGATGGCACTGTGTATATTTTCACCAGACGTTTTCATGCACCCCGAACAACTCTTTCCAATCCCTGCACTTAGCACTTCCGGCCCACCTTCTGGCACGCCGGCTGCAACACCTTGGGCAGGCATCATGACCTGTTAGTACAAGTGGACCAACCAGGAAGGCTAGAACGATGAGAGACACGAAAACACTGGCAACACTGACCCTGTGCGGATCGCTGTCGCTGCTCGCAGCCGGCGCATCCGCGGAAACCATCCGCGTCGGTATCGGCCACCAGAGCATGGTGACCAACACCATCCCCGGCGGCATCATTCTCGAGAAACTGGAGCTGCTGGAAAAACACCTGCCGACTACCGGCAAATACGAAGACGTCGACTACGACATCATCTTCCGGGACTACGACTCCGGCCCGCCCATCACCAACCAGATGCTGGCAGACAAGCTGGACTTCGGCGTGATGGGGGACTATCCGCTGATCGTCAACGGCGCCAAGTTCCAGGAGACCGGCAAGCAGGAAACCCGCTTTATCGCCGTCACCGGCTACAACCTGCGGGGCACCGGCAACGGCATTGTGGTGCCCATCGACTCCGACGCCCAGAGCCTGGCGGACCTGGAAGGCAAGCAGCTTTCCGTGCCCGTGGGCAGCGCGGCCTGGGGCATGACCCTGAAGGCCCTGAGCGAGGCCGGCCTGAGCGACAAGGTGAAGATCGTCAACCAGAGCCCGCCGGTGGGAGCGGCCAACATCCAGGCCGGTCGCATCGACGCCCATGCGGACTTCTGCCCCTGGTCGGAGATCATGGAGTACCGGGAAACCGGCCGCAAGATCTACGACGGCAGTGAAGCCGGCATTCCGACCTTTCACGGCACCGTGGTACGCAAGGACTTCGCCGACAAGTACCCGGAAGTGGTGGAAGGCTACCTGACCGCCACCCTGGAAGCCCAGCAGTGGATTCAGGACGACCCCATGAAAGCCGCCGTGCAGGTGTCTGAATGGACCGGCGTCGAGAAGGAAGTGCTCTACCTCTACTTCAGCGAAGGCGGCATCACCACCTTCGAGGCCAGCGTCAAGCCGCAGTGGGTAGAGGCCCTGGAGTACGACCACGACCTGCTGCAGCGGGAAGTCGGCGTGCCGGACCTGGACTTCGGCCGCTGGGTTGATGACAGCTACCTGCGCAACGCCTACCAGACCATGGATATGGACTACGACGCCCTGGTCGCCTCGGTGGTGGACACCGAGCCCAACAACCCGGACCTCAAGCCTGCGGAAATCTGGTTCGCGGACAAGGGCATCGTCACCTACGACAGCGTCGCCGACATGCTGGCCGCCGAGTCGGAAGCGGATGAGTCCATCAACGCCACCTACGTCTACGACAACAACTCCGGACTGAAACTGTTCGGCAAGGCGGCCTACCTGGTGCGCGGCACCGATGACAAGGTTGTGGCCTTCCTCAAGAAAGCCGATTCCGACCAGTACATCGCCGAACACGGCGGCACCCTGATCAGCCGCGACAACGCGGTTGCCATGGCCGACTGATCCCTGACCGGGCGGGGGGCACATTCCCGCCCGGCTTCGGGTCCTGGGAGCAGACAATGGACAGCAAGAGCAACGCAGCACTGAAACCCACTGAGCCCGTGGCGGGTATGGCGGAGAAGGTCGCCGACGCCACAGGCCGCATCGAGGCCGGCAACCCGCCCGCCGCCAACTACGGCATAACCGCCCGGCCCCCTTCCGCCGCCGGGCTCTGGTTCCGCAGTACGGGCAGCCGCTACCTGGTACGCCTGCTGGCGCTGATTGTCGCCGTTGGGTTGTGGCAAGTGGCGTCCGACAACGGCTTTCGCTTCTACATCAACTTCGACAACATTCCGGCCCCCACCGCGGTGGGCTCGGCCCTGGCGACGGAACTCACCGGCACCGAGTTCTACCTGCACATTCTCCACAGCCTGCAGCGGGTGGCCATTGCCTACGGTCTGGCGGTGGTGCTCGGCGTGGTGCTGGGTGTGGCCATGGGCCGCTCCCGCTGGGCCGAGGACATCCTTCTGCCCTATATCGAACTGCTGCGCCCGATACCCGCGGTGGCCTGGATTCCCCTGGCCATCCTGATGCTGCCTTCCGAACAGGCCAGCATTGTCTTCATCACCTTCCTGGGGGCGCTGTTCCCGGTGGTGCTCAATACCACCCACGGCGTGGAGCAGACCAACGGCGTACTGATCCGCGCCGCCCGCAGCCTGGGGGCCAGCAACCGGGCCATTCTCTGGCACGTGGTGCTGCCCGGGGCCATGCCTTCCATTGTCGCGGGCCTGGCCATCGGCATGGGCGTGGCCTGGTTCTCGCTGCTGGCCGGGGAAATCATCAGCGGCCAGTACGGCATCGGCTACTACACCTGGGATTCCTACACCCTGATCCAGTACCCGCAGATCATCATCGGCATGCTCACCATCGGAGGCCTGGGCACCCTGTGCACCCTGCTGGTCCGCAAGGCCTGCAACCCGTTACTGAAATGGCAGGTAAAAGGAGGCCAGTCATGAATGAGGCAGCCGCAGTGAACGACAACCGCCTGGCCGTGCTGGACCACAGCCGCCTGCGGGGCAGGACCCACAGGCCCGGCGAAGACCGGGGCCGGATCGCCATACGGGACGTGGACATTGTATTCGACACCGCCAGCGGCCCCCACGTGGCGGTACAGAACGCCAGCCTGACAGTGCGCCCGGGGGAGTTCGTCTGCCTGCTGGGCCCGTCGGGGTGCGGCAAGTCCACCCTGATGAACACGGTGGCCGGGTTCGTGAAGCCCCGCACCGGGGACGTCACCGTGGATGGCAGACCCGTCACCGAACCGGGACAGGACCGGGGCATGGTGTTCCAAAGCTACACCTCTTTTCCCTGGCTGACGGTGCG
>JBMCIH010000040.1:0-9502 GCA_048617055.1 Marinobacter sp.
GTCATCCCGCGACCTTGAGTTGCCGGTGGGGGTGGCTCTGGTGAGGACGCTGGATGAGGCCTTCCGCAAGGCCGAGGCCCAGGCCATGCTCGATGGTGTGGACGAGGTGATGGTGATTGGTGGGGGCGAGATTTTCCAGGCGGTGCTGCCCCAGGCGGACCGGCTCTACCTGACCCAGGTCCACGCCGAGATAGAGGGGGACGCCTTCTTCCCGGAAGTGGACCTGGAGCAGTGGCAGGAAATCGGACGGGAGGATTTCTCCGCGTCCGATCATAACCCCTACGATTACAGTTTCGTGGTCTACCAGCGGCCTCAGTCGGACTGACGGCGCTTGCCGGCCGGCTTGAAGCCGTCGCGTTTGGCGCCCGGCTTGCCACCGGGCTTGTTGCCACGATAGCCGCCCGGCTTTCCGCCCGGCCCGTTCTTGCGGAAGTTGCCGCGCTTGCCGCCCGGACCGCCTTTGCCCCGGGGGGCGTTGGCCGAGGGTACCGGCAGTTCCGACGGCGTTTCCAGGGGCAGGGTGCCCGGCTGGGTGGATTCCATCCAGCAGGCCAGGGCGCCGGCCAGCATGGCCATGTCGATGTCATTACGCTCGGCAATGTCATCCAGCAGGCCCATGGCCTTGGCCACCTTGCCATCTTCAGTGAAGCCCAGCAGCTGGCTCTCGAACTGCTCTTGGCGAAGCTTCTGCAGGGCCGCCGGTGTGGGTAGCTCATAGGCCTCCATCGGAGAGTTGGTGGCCCGCTCAAGGGTTTTCAGCCAGCTGCGCTCGCGCGGGGTAACCAGCAGAATCGCCTTGCCTGCGCGGCCGGCACGGCCGGTGCGGCCCACCCGGTGGATATAGGCTTCGCTGTCGTAGGGCACGTCATAGTTGATGACGTGGGTGATTCTCGGCACATCCAGACCCCGGGCCGCCACGTCGGTGGCAACGATGATGTCCTTCTTGCCCCGCTTGAGGTCTTCTACCGTCTGCTCCCGCTGGCGCTGGTTCAGGTCGCCGTTGAGGGGCGCTACCGAGTGGCCGCGCGCCGTCAGCTTTTCCGCCAGCAGGGTGGTCTCCGCCTTGGTGCGCACAAAAATGATCGCCGCGTCGATGGGTTCCACTTCCAGGATACGGGTGAGGGCATCCAGCTTGCGATCACCGAAGGTGGGCAGCACGAACTGGGCGATACGCTCCACGGTGCGGGTTTCACTCTTGATCTTCACTTCCCGGGCGTCGCTCAGGTAAGTGTTGGCGACCCGGGCGATGGCCGGCGGCATGGTGGCCGAGAACAGGGCGCGCTGGCAGCTGTCCGGGGTGGTCGCGAGGATGGCTTCCACATCGTCGATAAAGCCCATGCGCAGCATTTCGTCGGCTTCATCCAGCACCAGGGCGCGCAGATTGTTCAGTTTTACCTTGCCGCGGCGCAGGTGGTCGAGCAGACGGCCCGGCGTGCCCACAATCACCTGGGCGCCCCGGTTAAGCGCTTTCAGCTGTGGGGCAAAATCAGCGCCGCCGTAGATCGGCAGCACATTCAGCTGCCTGAAGCCGCTGGCGTAGGTGGTGAAGGCTTCCGCCACCTGGATGGCCAGTTCCCGGGTGGGCGTCAGCACCAGAATCTGGGTCGACAGGTCGTCAGCGTCGATGCGGCTCAGCAGCGGCAGCGCGAAGGCGGCGGTCTTGCCGGTACCCGTCTGGGCAACACCCAGCAGGTTGTGGCCTTCCAGAAGGATCGGGATGGCCTGGGCCTGGATGGGTGACGGGGTTTCATAGCCAACGGTACGGACAGCCTCAAGCACGGCCGGGTCGAGGCCGAGATCAGCAAAAGTTTGTTCTGACATTCAATTACCTGGTATTCGGGGTGAGGGAGCCAAACGACGGGTGTCCGGAACCGGGACGGCCCGGTGAAGAGATACGAGGCTCCTGAAGCTACCGGCTGAGCGCGTCGGGGTAGCACTGCCCCGTAAACCCGGCTGGTATCGTCATGGACCGGCCGCTTGCGGGTGTCCATGGGTCTGGTCATCACCGTGATGACGGGGCGCAGTATACGCTGAAGTGGCCTTTATTTACAGTGCGCCAGCCCCGCCGGCGATAGGTAATTGCCGGAGCGACTTGTGTCCGCAGGTGCTTTGGGGCAGTCTTTGTGGCTTGTATGATACGCATCCTTACTAATCTGTCGGAGTTTGCGCCGCTATGACCCTCGAAGAGATTCTGGCTTCCGTTTCTGGTAACGAAGTGACCATTCCCGCCAACTGGGCCCAGGGCAGGGCGACATTCGGGGGGCTGACCGGGGCGCTGGCCTGCGAGCGCATGCAGTCGGTGGTTACGCCCGGCCGCCCGCTGCGGGCCATGCAGGTGTCCTTCGTGGGTCCTGTGGAGCCCGGTATTCCGGTGGCGCTGGAGGTGGAGCTGCTGCGGGAGGGCAAGGCGGTCAGTCAGGCCATGGTCCGCATGGTACAGGATGGCACCACCCGGCTGGTGGCCCTGGGCAGTTACGGCAGCGGTCGCGAGTCGGTGGTCTCGGTGGCGCCCCACGCCGCCCCCGAGGCGCCGGCGCCGGAGGAGTGCGAGCCCACGCCCTATATCGAGGGTGTTATGCCCAGCTTCACCCAGTTTGTGGAGGCGCGCTGGTGTTTCGGCAGCCGGCCCTTCAGTGGCAGGTCCGACCGGGCCATGGGGGGCTGGATGCAGTTCCGCGAGCCGCCCTCCAGGGTGGATGACGCTGGAATTGTTGCCCTGATTGATGCCTGGCCTCCGGTACCACTGTCCCATCTCACCAGATTCGCTCCCAACAGCTCCGTGACCTGGTCGGTGGAGCTGATGGAGCCCCGCCCGCAGATGAAACCCGATGACTGGCTGCTGTATCGGGCCGAGATCGACAAGGCCGACGACGGTTACGCCAACATCGACGCCCGCATCTGGAACCGCCAGGGTGAACTGGTGGCCATCAGCCGGCAGACGGTGGTGATTTTCGGGTAGGGATCTGCGCACCCATGCGGAAAGGTGCCCCGGGTGGTCAGGCTGCCAGGCTGGGCCGGCAGGCGTCGATGATGACCCGGGCAAAGCTCTCCGCTGCATCCTCCTGCAGGAAGTGGCCGCCGGAGATCGTGGTGTGCGGCTGTCCCAGGGCCCCGGGGATCTTGCGCTGCAACGGGCGGTAGCCGCCGCGGGTGCCGGGGTCGGAATCGCTGAAGCAGGTAATAAACGGTTTTTGCCAACCTTCCAGGAAACGCCACAGCCGCTGGCGGTTCAGCTCCTTGTGATGCTGGCGCAGGGCGCCGGCAAACGAACGTGCCCCCGCCTTGTAACGGTCATCCGGGAAGGGCGCATCGTAGGCCGCCAGTTCATCCCGGGTCAGGGGGCGGGTGGTGCCCAGCTGGATCAGGTGGGGCACCGGGAACCATGGGCTGTAGCGGGCGAACACCTGCCACAGGCCGGAGATGGGCGCATGGTTTTCCTCCTCCCGGGGCACCACTGCATTAGCGGCGATGATGCGGCTGAACCGGTCCGGCTGGCGCATGACCAGGGCCAGGGCCAGCAGTGAGGTCCGGTTCTGGCAGACCAGGGTAATGTTGTTCAGGTCCAGCGCCAGTAACCAGCGCTCCAGCCAGTCCAGGTGGTTGTTGAAGGAGTAGTCATGCTGGCTCGCCGGCTTGTCGGACTTGCCAAAGCCGATCAGGTCCGGCGCCAGCGCCCTGAGCCCGGCCTCCGCCACCCGGGGGATCATGTGGCGATACAGGTAGGACCACCCGTGCTCGCCATGCAGGAGCACGACCGGAGCCGCATCGGGGTCACCGTGGTCGACATAGTGGAGGCGTAGCGGAGTGTCGGCCCCTACCCCGGTATACCGCGCCGGGTAAGGAAAATCCGGCAGATCCCTGAAGCGGGATTCGTCGGTTCGTAGAATACGCATGGCATCGACTACTCTGGCTGATTGCAAGCGTGTCCGGAGGACAGAATGGGAACCAGCTTAGAGCAGATCGTGGTTTTTTGTGTGTGGTTTACGTAACAGAGCGTTATGGATTTGAATCAGACCGCGACCCGGTTCGTGCAGCGCTGTTTTTCCGCTTCCTTCAGCGCCTCGTCGCAGCAGTTAACCGCCCCGCAGTCGTCCGCGGAGCACAGGCCGATGGTCTGGCACGGAAGGTCGTGACGATGGTTGCCTTCGTTGGCAAAGATCCGCTTTGGGGAGAGTATGGACTGACAATGCCCGCACAGCAGGGTCGGAATGGTGCTGTGTTCGGCCAGTCGTGCTACGTAGAAGTCGTTGAATTCACTCATGGTTGCTCCTTTTTTTTGTGGCGGTCCCTGCTGCTCATGCAACGAGCCTCCTTTACATGAAAGCAGAGGTGCACCCGCTATACAATAAGGCCGCAATATGACAGTTAAAGGGCGCGGCTGCAGCGGCTGTCGTTCAGGTCCTTTCGAGCCGCTCTTCTGCTCAGGTTTCCTGGGGCGGGGGGCGGCGGTTGGAGCGCTTGTCTTCCCAGCTCAGCTCCCGTGGATCGTACCAGCCCAGATGCTGAAGAACCTGTTTGCAGGTATGGGGTGAAAGCGTCTCCCAGAGTGCTTCGAAGTCCTCCAGTGCCCGCTCGCTGGGCCGCCGTTGCCTGCTGCGCAGGCGGGCAATCAGCTGTGGCAGCCTGAGGGCGTCGCCCAGCTGTCCCGGCACCAGCACCTCCTGCCCCATGACCTTGCGGCGGTGTGTGCGGCGGGCCAGTACGTCGGCGAGCGCTTCGGCAGCCTGTAACGCAGTTTCCTCGTTGAAGCGGTTGTCTGACACCTTGTGACCTTTCTCAAACCCGCCGCTTCCCCTGGTAGCCAGGGCCAGCCTGCCGGCGGACAGGCGTTACCAGTGGAACAGCCGGGCTTTGTCGGTTATACCCCAACCAATTACTATACCCCCTCGCATGCAGAACTGGCCATGCCGCCGCCATTGCGGTATAAGCCGGGGACCGATCAACCGCAGAGAGGGACGCCGTCCAATGAAGTACGAAAGCCTGGAGCGCTGGACATTTCTGGGAAGTCTGTTGCTGGTTTCGCTGGCTTTCCTGTTTTTGCTCAAACCTTTTTTCGGGCCGATCTTCTGGGCGGTGGCCATAGCCCTCATCTTCCACCCGGTACAGCAGTGGCTGACGCAGCGGCTGGGGGACTATCCCAACAGCGTGGCCCTGCTGACGCTGGTTATCTGTCTGGTAATCGTGATCATTCCGGTGATCGTGCTGGTCTCGTCGCTGGTGGCGGAAGGGCTGGCCCTGTACGAGAGCATTCAGGCCGGCGACATCCGGCCGGGTGAGTATCTGGACCGGGTCAACCAGTCGTTTCCCGCCATCGAGGCCTTCCTGAGCCAGTTCAACCTGGACTTCTCGGAGCTGCGGGACCGTCTTGTGAGCGGTGTCGCCGGCGCCAGCCAGTTCATCGGGAAGCAGGCACTGGGGGTGGGCCAGGACACCTTTCAGTTCTTCCTCAACCTGGCCCTGATGGTGTATCTGGCATTTTTCCTGTTGCGGGACGGTTCGCGGCTGGTGGATCTGCTGATTCAGGCGCTGCCGCTGGGGGATGAGCGCGAGCGGCTGCTGTTCGCCAAGTTCGCCGAAGTGACCCGGGCAACGGTAAAGGGCAACCTGCTGATCGCCATTATCCAGGGGGCGCTTGGCGGACTGATCTTCTGGCTTATGGGCATCTCCGGCGCCGTGCTGTGGGGCGTGGTGATGGCCATCTTCTCACTGCTGCCCGCCGTGGGGGCCCCGGTAGTGTGGCTGCCGGTGGCGATCTATCTGGCGGCAATCGGTGACTATGGGCCGGCCATTATCCTGACGGCTTATGGCTCCATTGTGATCGGCCTTGCGGATAACCTGCTGCGCCCCATACTGGTGGGCCGGGACACCAAACTGCCGGACTACATCGTGCTGCTGTCCACCCTCGGGGGGCTGGTGATGTTCGGCATTAACGGTTTTGTTATGGGGCCGCTGGTGGCAGCACTGTTCATTGCCTTCTGGGGGATCTTTATCCGGGAGTTCAGCGGGCAGGAGCCGGTACTCTCGCCCATGAAAAAATAACGGCCACCGGCTGCCGGGCAACCGGTGGCCCAGGGCTCAGTCCAGTCTGGAGAGGTCCCGGACTGCGCCCTTGTCGGCGCTGGTGGCCAGCAGGGCGTAGGCCTTGAGGGCAGCAGAGACCTTGCGTATGCGGGGCGCTGCCGGCTTCCAGCCGCAGGCATCGCGCAGCGCGCGGCGCCGGTCCAGCTCATGCTGGTCGATTTCCACATTGATGCTGCGGTTGGGGATGTCGATGCGGATCAGGTCGCCGTCCTCGATCAGGCCGATGGCGCCGCCGGCGGCCGCCTCCGGTGAGGCGTGGCCAATGGACAGGCCCGATGTGCCGCCGGAAAAACGCCCGTCCGTCAGCAGCGCGCATTCCTTGCCCAGCCCCATGGATTTCAGATAGCTGGTGGGGTAGAGCATCTCCTGCATGCCGGGCCCGCCCTTGGGGCCTTCATAGCGGATGATGACCACCTCCCCCGGTCTGACCCGGCCCCCGAGGATGCCCTCGACGGCGGAGTCCTGGCTTTCAAAGACCCGGGCCGGGCCCTCGAACACATGGATGCTCTCATCGACGCCGGCGGTCTTGACCACACAGCCATCCCGGGCGATGTTGCCAAACAGCACCGCCAGGCCCCCTTCGGCGGAGTAAGCGTGCTCGACGCTGCGGATGCAGCCGTTTTCCCGGTCGCCGTCCAGTGACGGCCAGCGGGTGCTCTGGCTGAAGGCCACCTGGGTGGGAATGCCGGCCGGACCGGCCCGGTAGAATTCCACCACCTCCGGCGTCGGGTTGCGCATGATATCCCACTGGTCCAGGGCCTCGGCCATGGTGCGGCTGTGCACCGTCGGCAGGCTGGTATCGATCAGTCCCCCCCGCTCCAGTTCGCCGAGAATCCCCATGATGCCCCCGGCCCGGTGGACGTCTTCCATATGGTACTTCGGTGAGTTGGGGGCCACCTTGCAAAGCTGGGGCACCTTGCGGGAGAGCTGGTCGATCTCGTTCAGGGTGAACGGTACGCCACCCTCCTGGGCCGCCGCCAGCAGGTGCAGGATGGTATTGGTGGAGCCACCCATGGCGATGTCCAGGGTCATGGCGTTTTCGAAGGCGCCCATGGAAGCGATGCTCAGGGGCAGTACGCTGGCATCGTCCTGCTCGTAGTAGCGGCGGGCGTTCTCCACGATCTGGCGCCCGGCCCACAGGAACAGCCGCTCACGGTCGGCATGGGTGGCCAGGGCTGAGCCATTGCCGGGCAGGGCGAGGCCGATGGCCTCCGTCAGGCAGTTCATGGAATTGGCGGTGAACATGCCGGAGCAGGAACCACAGGTGGGGCAGGCGCTGCGCTCGTATTCCGCCACCTGTTCGTCGCTGGCCGCGGGGTCGGCGGCGATGACCATGGCATCCACCAGGTCCAGCTTGTGTTCGGAGAGCTTGGTCTTGCCCGCCTCCATGGGGCCGCCGGAGACAAAGATGGCCGGAATGTTCAGGCGCATGGCGGCCATCAGCATGCCCGGCGTGATCTTGTCGCAGTTGGAGATGCACACCAGCGCATCGGCACAGTGGGCGTTGACCATGTATTCCACCGAGTCGGCGATGATCTCCCGGGAGGGCAGGGAGTACAGCATGCCGTCGTGGCCCATGGCGATGCCATCGTCCACGGCAATGGTGTTGAACTCCTTGGCGACGCCGCCGGCTGCCTCGATCTCGCGGCAGACCAGCTGCCCCAGATCCTTCAGGTGAACGTGGCCGGGCACGAACTGGGTAAAGGAGTTGGCAACCGCAATGATCGGTTTGCCGAAATCGTCATCTTTCATCCCGGTGGCCCGCCACAGGGCCCTTGCCCCGGCCATGTTGCGGCCGGCGGTTGAGGTGCGTGAACGATACTCTGGCATGCTCTGGTCTCTCATCGTGTTGGGCAGACGTCGCGCCCCTTGCTGGACGCAAACCGCTGAGGATACCAGATTCCGACCTGGTCGGATGGTTGTTTTCCGCAACCTCATTTACAATGGGTGCCGGGCCGGTCTGAGGATTCTTCGGACCTTGCCGGGTGTTCGAAGGGACACTGGCTGGCCAGCATCGTCCGGAACAGGGAGTTGTCGATGAGCATTCGCGAAAACCTGGCACTGAGCCGCCTGAGAGAGTTTCACCCCCTCCACCGCCTGACCGATGACCAGCTTGTGGTGCTGGTAAGTCGGGCCGAACGCCGGGTGCACCGGCCCGGCCAGAAAATCCTGGAACGGGGTGCCCGGGATGGCATGGACTTTTTTCTGCTCAAGGGGGCTGTGGAGCTGGTCTCCGCCGACGGCCGCCACAGGACCGTGACCGCAGGGACCGACAAGGCCACGACGGCTATCGCCCGCCTGCAACCGCGAATGTATGATGTGACCGCCGTGCAGCCCTGCGAATTCCTCGTTATCCAGCAGGCCGTGCTGAACAGCCTGCTGCAGTCCGCTCCCCTGGAGCATTCGGATGAGAACACCGGCCGTGATGACGACACCGGCGAGGAACACCGCCTGCTGATGGCATTCTATGCCGAGCTGCGCTCGAACCAGGTCAGCCTGCCGAGCCTGCCGGAGGTGGCCTGGAAGGTCCGCCGGCTGGCCGATCGTGAGGATTCCTCGGCGGATGATATCGCCCGCGCCATTACGGCCGATCCGGCCATGGCGGCCAAGCTGGTGCGCTCCTGCAACAGCGCCCTGTACCGGGGGTTCACCGAGGTGCGCAATGTCCGGGACGGTGTGGTCCGGCTGGGGGTGAAAACCACACGCCAGCTGGTCACGGTATTCGCCATGCGGGAAGTGTTCCGCAGCCGTGAGCCGAAACTGCAGAAAGCACTGGACGCGCTCTGGCAGGAAGCCAGGAACGTGGGGGCGCTGGCCTATGTGCTGGCGGAATCGGCCACCCGCATAGAGCCGGAGGAGGCGCTGCTGGCGGGTCTGTTGCACAACATCGGCGCGGTGCCGGTGCTTGTCCACGCCGAGCATCACCCCGCACTGCTGGCGAGCCCCGCGGCCCTCGAGCGGGCAATGGATGAACTGCAGCCGGACATCGGTGCCGCCATACTTGAAAACTGGCACTTTCCCGGTACCTTTGTGGAAGCGGCCCGCCACGGGGATGACTGGCTCTACGAGTGTGCTGCTGACCGACCGCAACTGGTGGATCTGGTTATCGTGTCCCGCCTGCATGCCCGGATTTCCTCGGGGCGGAACGAAAACCTGCCGGAGTTCGAGCAGGTGCCGGCCTACCGCCGGCTGGGGGCACTGGAACTGACCGCATCCCGCAGTCTCCGGTTGCTCAGTGCCGCGCAGGAACGGCTCGACGAGCTCAAGCGCCTGCTGGCAGGCCATTGACCCCGCCGCACAGCGGCCTGAATTCCGGTGACGGAGCATTGACTGGTGACACAATCCCTGGACCATGTGCCCCTGTTTCCCCTGAATGCGACGGTGCTCCCCGGTGGGCGCCTGCAACTGCAACTGTTTGAAC
>JBMCIH010000041.1:0-9492 GCA_048617055.1 Marinobacter sp.
CCGGTTGAGGGGGCCCCGCTCCTGCCGCACCACAAAGTCCACGGTGCGACCGTCGGTAAGCTCGGTTTGCGCCATGTCATCCGGGCGCGTGCCATCCTCCGGCATTGGTGCCCAGCGATCGTCGGTGGTGCGGTAAATAAAGGTGACATAGGGTTCGATGGAGCAGTCCCGGCTCAGCCCGATCGGGTTGCCATTGTCATCCAGCACTGGAAAGCCGGTGTCGCCATCGGTGTCCACCAGTGGCTGTTTGCCCAGCTCCGTGGTTACGGTGCAGACAAAGGGATATTGCTGCGGGCCGGAGAAGATCGGCCCGGTGACCGGGTGTGCGGTCAGTTCAACCGAAGCCAGCGGTCCCTGGCGGCGGTGGTGGAGCTCGAGGCGGTTTTCCCCCTCCTGCAGTCCGGTTACCAGAACCTCGTGGCCGTCGCGGCCGGCACGGATTTCGGGGCTGACAGGCTGGCCATTCAGCCAGAATTCCAGTTGCCGCAGGCGGGAGTTCACCGCCGGCACCGACTTGATGGGGCGGTCCCTGAACAGAACCTGCACCAGCACATCCTCACCGGACACCTGGTCCGGTGCGCTGGAAAGGACTTTCAGATCGTAGTGGGGGTTGGCCGCGTGGGCGGGGGCAGCCAGCGCGATCAGCGCCAGCAGAAGGATCAGGGGCTGAAACTGCAGTCGCGATACCATCGTGAAGTTCCCTCTATGTTAATTTTTGTTACAGGGGTGTCTTCACCAGCATGGCCAAGCATGTACAAAAAACAAACGTACGATACCAAAAAGCCACCGCCGGCTGGCGGGGGAGTCTCACCGCCAATTGCCAGGCTCATGAAAAGTCAGTAGAAAACGCCCCTCAAAAGGCATTAGTTTTTTTCGAGATAAAAGACGCTCTCGGTAGCACCTTTTCGCAGACCCCGGCGCTTGGCGAACGGGTTGTCCCGGGCCATGTCCCGGGCCAGCACATGACGGATGCTGTAGTCTTTCCCGAACAGTTCATGGACTTCCTGATCGCTGACGTTGAACGGCGGGCCCTTCATTTCGGTACTGTCGTAATCCAGGGTGATAAGCAATATATGGGTGCCGTCCGGGATGACCGCTGTGAGGTGTTCGACGTAATCCCCGCGCATTTCCGGGGGCAGGGCGATCAGCGCGGCCCGGTCGTACACCAGGCGGACGTGGTTCAGGTCTTCCGGCACCAGCTGAAAGAAGTCGCCGCACCAGAGTTCCAGGTCATCGTGACGGAAGGTGGTGAACGGCTCCCCCGGATGGACCTTTGCCTTCTCTTCGGCTTCCTCAAAGAAGTCCTTGCAGGCCACCTCGCTCAGTTCAACGCCAATGACCGGATGGCCCCGGTCATGGAGCCACCACATATCATGGGCCTTGCCACACAGGGGTACCAGCACCGTGTCGGTACGGTCGCCGGCAAACTCGGGCCAGTGGTCGTGCAGGTACTGGTTAACGGTGCCTTCATGGAAACCGATTTCGCCCTTTGCCCAGCGGGTGTGCCAGAATTCGTGTTCCATGCGCTCTCCTTCAAACAGATTGAATATTAGATTACGTTACAGCGATGATGGCTTATATGAAAACCTCATGTGCGCCAGCGTTGCTGAGCACAATCACCGAAATCGCGAATGCGAGCATTAACGCAATTTTTGCAACGGTTCTGACTGCGATATTAGCAGCATCACTCAAAAGTTCCTCGCTGGAGGGCATGATAAAAAAGCGTGCCAGGAGCAGAATGCATAAGAAGAAAAAATGATGAGTGTCGCCATGCCCTAAGTCCTCTAAGGGTTAGAGTTTAAGCTGCGAAAACTGCAACGCGTATTTGTCATTCAGCTTATCCGACGTTTCTGGTTTTGACAGAACAAAATACTGTGGGTTGGTAATAAGAGGTAGGCAATGAGAGCCGTATTCCTGGATAGAGAAACACTTGGTGATGACATCACCCTTGCTCCGATAGAAGATGTAACAGGGCCATTGACTACCTATTTTGGCACAGGGCCGGATCAGGTGACCGAACGACTGAAGGGTTTCGATACCGTATTGGTTAACAAGGTTTTGCTAGGCCGGGGCCACTTCGAGGCCTGCCCGGAGCTGAAAACCATTGCCGTGGTGGCCACTGGCCTGAATAATATCGATCTGAAGGCCGCAGAGGATCATGGCATCCGGGTGCTCAATGTCACCCGTTACGGCCGCTCCACCGTCGCCCAGCACACCATGGCCCTGATCCTGGCGCTGGCCACCCGGCTGATCGACTACAACCGGGACGTACGGCAGGGCAACTGGGCAAACAGCGACATGTTCTGCCTGATGGACCACCCCATTATGGAACTGGAAGGCAAGACCCTGGGCATTATCGGTTACGGCGACCTGGGGCAGGGTGTGGCGGAGCGGGCAAAAGCCTTCGGCATGAACATTCTGCTGGGCTGCCGCCCGGGCCAGGCCCCCGGAATGGTAGATGGCTATCAGCGGGTTCCCCTCGATGAGTTGCTGCCGCGGGTCGATGTGCTGTCACTGCACTGCCTGTTGACGGACGACACCCGTAACCTGATCGGCGCCAATGAGCTGGCCCGGATGAAAGACTCCGCCCTGGTCATCAACACTTCCCGCGGCGGCCTGGTGGACGAGCAGGCGCTGGCGGATGCGCTGCGCAACGGCGTCATTGCCGGCGCCGGGTTCGACGTCCTGACGGAGGAGCCACCCCGTAACGGCAACCCCCTGCTGGAGGACGATATTCCCAACCTGATCGTGACGCCGCACTCGGCCTGGGCGAGCCGGGAGGCCCGCCAGCGGATTGTGGAAATCACGGCCAGGAACCTGGCGCGGGTGTAAGGCCAGGGCGCCGTCCCCGTCTCTTCTGGTTATAAAATAATCGTGTATCTGATTGTTCTGTCTATAAAATAATCACGCTGTTACATCGTGTAACTGTTGCCGGGAATCATGTTTCGGTAATGTAAAACGATGCAATAGTTTTGCTCCCGCGCTACATGTGTGACCCCTTTCTCACTTATTGTTAACGCGAGTTAAGGAATCGGTAATGTGATTCCTGACCGTAGTGATAAAGGGAGTTATCGCAAGCATATGGCTCCCTGCGTGGCCCAACCGGGCCCTCAAGACAACAAGGAGTCAGCGTGAGACCTATCGTTCGTATTGGTGTTGCCGTCCTGGCAGCGACCACCCTGGCCGGCTGTGCCTCTTATCAGCATCGTTCCCAGATGACGGATTTCAACTCGGCTTATGCCGGCGGTGACTACCAGGCCGCCCTGGAGAGCATGGCGTTCGAGCTGGACCCGGAGCAGGAAATCGATACCGAAGCACATCTGCTGGAAATCCTTCACCAGGCTGAGCTTTACCGGCTGAGCGGCGATTTTGTGAAAGCCGCCGAGTATTACGATCTGGCCGAGCAGGGCATGAAGTATCTGGACACTGAAGGGTTGGCGGAAGAAGCCGGCGAGACCTTCATGGCGGTGATGATCAACGATTCAGCCCGGGATTACGAAGCGCTGATGTCTGAAGCTGTGCTGGTCAATACCTACAAGGCCCTTGCTTTCCTGGCCGAGGGCAATAACGAGTATGCCCGCATCGAGTTCAACCGGGCTGATGACCGTACCCGCAGAGCGGTAGAGTTCTTCGCTGACGAAATTGCTGAGCAAAAGGACCAGCTGGAGAAGGCCGCCCGGGAAGCCGAACAGGCCGGTGCGCAGCAGGAAGAGTCCCCGGATGGTGGTGACCGCAGTGCCCTGTTCGCCCGCCAGAGTCTTGAGAGTGAGGCCCTGCAGCAAGCGGTAACGGAGAACTATGGCGGTCCTTCACAGTGGTCGGTGTATTCCGAGTTCATGGTGCCGACCAGTACCTATCTGCACGGAATCTACTTCCTGGCCAACGGTGCTGTATCGTCCGACTACGACAAGGCTGTGGAGTCACTCCGCCGCGTGGCGCAGATGAACGAAGACAGCGCACAACTCGCCCGGGACCTGAAACTGGCCGAAGACCTGGCCTCCGGAAGCCGGCGCCTGGAAGACATCGATCCCCAGGTGTGGGTTGTTTACGAGAATGGCCTGGGGCCGGTTCTTGAAGAAAGGCGTTTTGATGTTCCCCTGCTGCTGTTCCATGGCAACGCCCAGGCGCCGGCCTATACCGGTATTGCACTGCCGCAATACGACCGGCGGGCCGCAGTGCCGGGCGGGCTGACAGCCTTTGGTGGCGATGGAGAGCCGGTTGAGACCGAGCTGCTCTCGGAAATGGACCGGGTTTTCCAGACCGAAATGAAAGCCCGTTTCACAGGGGTTCTGACCCGTGCGGTCACTTCGGCCGTGATCAAGGCCATCATCCAGAATGAGGCCTCCGAACGCTTCGGAGCCTGGGGGCAGCTGGGCTCGGCAGTTCTGACAGCCGCCACCACCCAGGCCGACCTGCGGGGCTGGCAGGCACTGCCCGACCACTGGCAGACCGCCCGTATCAGCCGGCCGGGCGACGGCCAGCTGACACTGGCCCAGAGTGATGGCACTGCCCTGGGCAGCATCCACATTCCGGATCAGCCCTTCACCCTGGTGTACGTGAAGCGCCCAAGCCTGCAGGCTCCGGCGACGGTCATGACACTCGACCTGCAGGGTTCGGCGCCGGGGACCCTTGCCCGTTTGCCGGAGGCTCCAGCGACCACCGAAGTGTCGTCGGCTTCCAGCCCGACCACGTCGGAGTAGCCGATCGATGACACGTCTGATCGTCACGGGTCTGCTTGTCCTGGTTCTGGCCGGCTGCGCCGCGCAACCGCCCGGCAACGAGCGCTATGAACGCGAAGAGCTGAAGGTCGACCCTGAAGTTCAGTTTGGTCTGATGGTGACCGAGCTGTTCCGGGAGCGGCTGCGTCAACCCTCCGGCGATTCGCTGCTGCAGATCGCTTTTGCGGTTGAAGGTCGTTCAGACACCCGTTTCGGCTGGCGGGTCAACTGGTTCAATGCCAGCGGCATGGAAGTGTCCGGCATTGGCCAGGGCTATCGGGAGGCTCGTGTACTGCCCGGACAGAACCGCTATTTCAAGGCCACTGCACCGCATCCGTCAGTGGTCTCGTTCCAGCTCCATCTCCGTGAAATGCGATAAACCAGAGGAAACCTCATGTTCAAGAATGCCTTTTTGCTGATTCTGGCTGCCGTGCTGGTATCCGGTTGTGCCACTCAGACGCGTTATGTGGACCCGGCCGCCGATGATGGCCCGGTAGCCATGACTCTGGACTACCGGGACTTCGAGCGGGCGGCCACCGAATCCGTGGAAGACATGCTCGCCAGCGGAGCTGTCGATAATCCGAATGGCGGTCGTTACATCCTGGCGGTCAGCCGCATCACCAACGACACCATGCAGCGCGTGGATACCGACCAGTTGGTGAAGAAAATCCGGGTCGCCCTGCTGCGTTCCGGCAAGGTGGTCACCACCACTGCAGTGGGCCTGAATGGCGCTGAGGATGAAATGAGCATGCGCGCCCGGGAACTGCGTGATTCCGAGGAGTTCGATCAGTCCGGGGTACAGCGCAAGGGTACCCTCCAGGCGCCGGACCTGAGCCTGTCCGGCAAGCTGATGCAGCGTAACCACAAGGTGGGACGTGAGCAGCAGGTGGAATACTACATCCAGCTGAGCCTCACCGACCTGGCTTCCGGCCTGGCCCTGTGGGAAGGCGAGACGCCCATCATCAAGCGTGGCTCTGACAAGTCCGTCAGCTGGTAACCAAGGGAACCTAATGTGATGACTATTCGCAAGACGACGTATTCCCTTGTCATGGCCGGCCTGTTCGGTGTGTCCGCATCTACCGGCCTGCTGGCCCAGGAGGGTGACCTCGCCGAGCAGGCTCAGGCGGCGGATCAGGAGGCGAACAAGACCCCGCCGTCCCCTTTTATGGCGGTCTCGGAGGTGGACCCCGGCGACAAGAAGATCCAGGAATTCCTCGATGCCCGCGGCTGGGTGCGGGGAGAGTCCGAAAGCAATCCGGCCGGCGGTACCCTGGTGGTGGCCAGTCAGGCCATAGGGGCGGACCCGTCGACGATCCAGTTCAGCCAGGCCCGCGTCATTGCGACCGAGGAGGCCTTTCTGAAAGCCATGGGTGAGCTGGTCTCCCAGGACTCTGTGGATGTCGGGGTTTCGCTGGCGGACCAGTTCATGAAGGACGATCTCCCCGAAGATGTTCGTGATACCACCAGCCTGGATGCACTGGGCAAGGCAGTGGCCGGCCGTGCCGCCGAACTGACCGTGCAGAGTATGAACGCATTGCTGAAAGAGCTGGGCGCCGATCCTTCGGGTTTGCCGGAAATGACCGTTGCGGAGCGTAAAAACCTGATTTACGACGAGTTTGTCAGCGAAACCACCTGGCGCGCCATGGGCCGCCTGAGTGGGGTTGGCATCTTTGGGGTGATTGAGGAAGTAGGCGGTGACGGCCCGCTCAATAATGGCCGTATGAGCGTGGTGGTCGTTCGTTCTGACCGCTTCAGCGAATTCGGGCGCCAGCTGCGCACCGGCGATGTCAACTCTGCTCAGGCTATCTCTCTCGACGAAATCCGCGAACGCCTGGACCCGCAGTTGCGTGAAGGCGAGCCGATGCTGGGCTACTTCGGCGTGCAGCCAGTAGTGGACAGCCATGGACGCTATGGCCTGCTGTCCTTCGGGACCTCCGGGCCACAGCTGACCAGGGGTGATATGGAAGAGTTCGAGATTGCGGCGGAAATGGAAGCCGCCCGGGAGGAAGCCATGACCATGGCGGATGGCTGGCTGGCCCAGTTTGCCTCCATGACCGTCCAGGGTCAGAAGGAAACCACCCGCCGCAAGCTGAAGCAGAAAGTGCAGGAAACCCGTGGCGATGGTCGGTCGGAAATCAAGACCTCCGAAGGCATTGGCCGGATGGTGAATAACATTCTCAGGTCAGAAGCCAACGCGCGCCTGACCGGTATCCAGACCGTGGGGCAGTGGGACGCTGTTGACCCTGCCACCGGCCACCCCTATCTGGGCTACGTGAAGTACTGGTCGCCGGGGACATCTGCCAAGGCTCAGGGCAAGCACAACACATCCGAAGAAGCGAAGGGCAGCGCGTCGGATGAGGAGAGTCAGCCGGCGACGAAGAAATCCAGCCGTAGCACAGGATCATTTGGCTCATGGTAAGGCGCAAGCTTGCCATCCTGTGGTTGATGCTGCTGCCCGGCCTGGCACTGGCTGCGACCGAAACCCGTACGGTTCAGGCGGAAGCCACCGGCATCAACCGGGAGCAGGCGATTTTCAATGCTCTGGGTGATGCTGTACGTCAGGTCCGCGGGGCCCATATCAGTGCCAGCCGACAGGTTCAGTCTGCCCTCAGCCGGATGTCCGTTCGCACGGATGACGGCCGTGAGGGCAGTGTGCAAATTGAGTCCGGTTCCAGCAGCCAGACCCGCGTGGCCAGCGAGGGGCTGATCAGCGGATACCGTGTTCTTTCGGTGACTGATGCCCCTGGCGGAGGCAAGCTGGCCCGCCTGTCCGTGGATGTGCCGGTGTACCGGTCGCCGGGCAACCCGGACGACGGGCGCTGGCGTATGGCGGTCTATCCGGTCTGGCCTGCCCGGTCGTTCTATGAGGTGGATGGCCAGCGCCTGTCCCGGCAGGAAGTCTCTGCACGGATGACCCAGGCCATCACCGAGGCACTGGTGCAGTCCCGCCGCTTCGCCATGCTCGCCCGGGACAAGGAGCATGCCATCCTGTCAGAGCGGGATCGCATGCGAGGTGAGGATGTACCCGTGGAAGAGAAGGCTATGCTGGGCAACGAGCTCGGAGCCGAGTATCTGGTCACGGCCCAGGTAACCGATCTGGCGCTGGATGTGGACGAGAGAGTGTCAGGGCTGACCGGTGAGCGCAGCCGCCGGCAGACCGGTGCTATGGTGCTGGAAGCCCGGGTCGTCGTGCCGGCCACCGGCGCCATCGTCTGGACACGGACCCTGAATCTGTCTCCACAGCAGCTGGGTCTTGAGCTGGACGGCTCTCCGGGAATGCTTCAGGCACTGTTCGAAAAGGCCGGCCAGGAAGTGGCTTTGTCGGTGATCGATGTGGTCTGGCCACCCCTGATCGAAGCCCAGGAAGGAAACGAAGTGGTGATCAATATGGGCGGCGAACTGATGAAAACCGGCCAGCGCTGGGATGTTTTCACTCTGGGCAAGGCCGTCCGCAACAGCCACACCGGTAACGGTCTGGGTCAGGCGGAGAGCCGGGTGGCCACCGTGGAAGTCACCCGCAGCACGCCCAGACTGGCGTATGCGCGGGTAGTTGAAGGAGAAGTGCAGGGCAGGGGGCAGGTCCTCCGTCGGCCGGCACAGGTCGAAACCGGGGATCCGAACGAGGCGACCCGGGGCACCCGTAAGCGTACCTGTCTGCCCATGGACCCTTGCTAGCGCACCGGGGAAATGGCTCTGGTACGTTCGTTTATCTTTAATAACCCAAGGAATAGAGCAATGTTCAAATCGTTTCTGAACTTCGACGCCATGATCACACCGAAGATCATCACAGTCGTTTACTGGCTGTCGATTGCTGCGGTTGTAGTTTCCGGCATCGGCAGCATGTTCGGAGGATACCAGGGGTTTACCTTCGCCAGTTTCCTGATGGGACTTGGTATTATTGTCGGCGGTATTTTACTGGTGCGGATATACTGTGAGCTTCTGATCGTGATCTTCAAGATCAATGAGAACCTGAGAACCATCGCCAACCGGGACTGATGTCCTTCCTCAGGCGGGGTTTTGGCCCCGCCTGAATTTCTCCCCTGCCACATTTTCAGCCATACTCTCGGGGGTTCCTGAATTTAAAGGCGTTCCCGAAGGTCAATTGTCCTGCTTCACAGGTCTGTTTGGGATATCGCCCTGGCATCACTAAGGTAACTGTGTGGCTTCATTGCAATTCAAAGAGCGTGTCAACCAGGCGGAACGCTGGATTCTGGCTAACCCCAACCCGCCCCGGAAGTGGCCCCATAGCTGGCTCTACAAGGCCGGGCGGGTGGTCTATGCGGTGACCCGGGACGTGGTCAGCGGCAAGCTGACCCTGCACGCCATGAGCCTGGTCTATACCACGCTGCTGAGCATCGTGCCCATGCTGGCGCTGAGCTTTTCGGTGCTTAAGGCCCTGGACGTGCACCAGCGCATTGAGCCGTTCCTTTACCAGTTCCTCCAGCCGCTCGGGGCCCAGGGCGAAGACCTGGCTGAGCAGGTACTGGGCTTTGTCGACAATATGAAAGTGGGAGTGCTGGGGTCTGTGGGGCTGGCGTTGCTGGTCTACACGGTGATTGCCCTGGTCCAGAAAATCGAACGCTCCTTCAACATGATCTGGCGGGTGCCGGATATGCGCTCACTGGCCCAGCGCTTCAGCAATTATCTGAGTGTAATCATGATCGGCCCCCTGCTGATGGTATCGGCCATCGGCATTACCGCCACCATTTTCTCGTCCGAAGTGGTGCAGCGCCTGATCGAGATTGAGCCGTTCGGAACGGCCATGCTGCTGGTC
>JBMCIH010000042.1:0-9406 GCA_048617055.1 Marinobacter sp.
GTTGGATGCGGTTGTGTTCAGCCGCAGCGACTGCGCTGTCATGCCGGAACCGGCGATATCAAAAATGCTGCCAAGTGACATGAAACTCTCCTTCGCTAATCCTGAAGCTGCGGCTTATTCGCCCTTGATGGCTTTGGTCAAACCGCTGAACTTGCTGTTCAGAAACTGGAAACTCGCCTGGAAATCCATGGCGTTGCGCATGAACCGGCTCTGCTCCTGCTGGGCGTCCACGGTATTGCCGTCGATGGAGGGCTGGTGGGGCACCCGGTAGAGCAGCTCGCTGGAACCGCCGGAGCCGGATACATCCAGGTGGGAGGCATGGGTTCGGGTCATGGCGCCCGCGCCGGACGCCTCGGTGGCCTGCCTGAGCATCGCCTGAAAGTCCACATCCCGCGCCTTGAAGCCGGGGGTGTCTGCATTGGCCAGGTTGTTTGCCAGCACCTTGGCACGCTGACTGCGTGCAACCAGCGCCTGCTCGTGAATGCCCAGGGCCTTGTCGAAGGTGATTGCCATAATGCCTCCCGTAACTGAGTCACCCTGCCGGCGGTTGCCGGTCAGGGCTCTTTGCAGTAACAGAAGCAATGACAGTGCCAGAGTTGGCGATTAGATTATTTAATCTTTTTTTTCATAGAGTTGAGTAACACCTGACCGGCGAAACGGCAACCGGAGGGCGGCAGGGCCGCGGGCAGGCGGCAAGCCTTTTCCCTTGCCGGCGCCAGGGGTTGCCCGATGCCGGTCAGCCCGGCCAGCGGGACAGGAATTCAGACACCTGCGGGCGGGGCACCGGCGGCTTTTCCGACTCCACAGTGCCGGTATAGATAAAGCCGACAATGGTCTCCTCCTCCGCCAGCCCCAGCCCGCGGCGTACCAGGTCGCTCTCCGAGACCTCCCCCGAGCGCCACATGGCGCCGTAGCCCTCGGCCTGCAGTGCCAGCACCAGATAGGCGGCGCTGGCGGCACAGGCGTACTCCTGCTCGTAACGGGGGACTTTGGGGTGGGGGGCCGGGGAGGCAATGGCCACCAGAATCATGGGTGCCCGCAGGGGCGCCTTGCGCAGCTTTTCCCGCTGCTTTTCGCTGGCCTCCGCCGGTGCGCTGGCGACAAAGAGTTCACCCAGACGCTCCAGGCCGTCCCCCTCGACCAGCAGGTAACGCCAGGGCCGCAGCAGGCCATGGTCAGGGGCGCGGGCGGCACAGGCCAGCGCCAGCTCCACTACCTCTGCGGGCGGAGCCGGCGCCCGCAGCCGCGGTTCCGAATGACGATTGAGCAGAGCCTCAGTAACGGCGTGCATGGTTATCTGCCACCTCCCTTTCCAAGTGTTTGCGCGCCGCATTGTCGGCCAACGCCATAGCTGTTAATCTCATGGATTGGTTCAGAATCTCTCCGCCGAAACCGTAACCGCCGCCGGCAAAAATAACAAGATCATGCCTGAGCCAGTATCTCCTATCGGTCTTCCACAGGGACGGAGCATGTCAGGATACGTGAGCACGTCGGATTCCATTCGTAAGTCCCGCGCGGAGACACCGCTCGAGGATGCGCCCCAGGCCATCCCGCCCCTGCCCGACTTCAATGGCCGGGTGCTCGGCTCGGCCACCTTCTGCGGCATCATCATTGCCGGCGTGGTCGACGACATCTTTCACCAGTACATGCTCTGGCTGCTCGCCGGCGGCCTGATCTGGCCCCACACGGTGCTGTTTATCAGCCGCCGTATCGGCGCCGGGCGCCAGGCCCGCATCCGCCAGTACCTGCTGCTGGTGGAGTGCATCATCGGCGGCACCGTGATCGGTCTCACGGGCCTGACTCCGGTACCCTCCCTGGCCATGGCCCTGATGCTGATGTTCAGCTGCCTGATCGTCGGCGGGCTTTACCTCTGGTTCTACGGCTCGCTGCTGCTGGGCGCGGCGGCAGGGCTGGTGGTGGGCCTGTTCGGGCTTACCAACGACCTTACCACGCCGCCACTGACCAGCCTGGTCTCGCTGGTGGGCACCGGCATCTACATCTGTGTGACCGCCTTCTATACCCACCAGCAGGCACGCATCCTGCTGGCCGCCAAGGCCCAGATCCAGAAACAGCGGGAGCAGTCCATCGCGCTGTCGGACAAGCTCTCCAAGTATCTGTCGCCCCAGGTATGGCAGTCGATCTTCACCGGTGAGAGGGACGTGCGCCTGGAAACCCGGCGCAAGAAGCTCAGCGTCTTTTTCTCCGACATCAAGGGTTTCACCGACCTGTCTGAGGAAATGGAGCCGGAAGCGCTGACGGAACTGCTCAACAACTATTTCAACGAGATGTCCGAGGTGGCCCTGCGCTACGGTGGCACCATCGACAAGTTCGTGGGCGACTCCATCATGATCTTCTTTGGCGACCCGTCTTCCCGGGGCCAGAAGGAGGACGCCCTGGCCTGCGTGTCCATGGCCATCGACATGCGTAACCACATGAAGGTGATGCGCCAGCGCTGGCGCAGCCAGGGTATCCGCACGCCCCTGGAAATCCGCATGGGGATCAGTTCCGGGTTTGTCACCGTGGGCAACTTTGGCGCCGAGAACCGCATGGACTACACCATTATCGGCAAGGAAGTGAACCTGGCCAGCCGCCTGGAACAGCTGGCGGAGCCGGGGCAGATCCTGGTGTCCTATGAGACCTTCTCGCTGATCAAGGAACGTATCATGTGCCGGGACAAGGGCGAAATCACCGTCAAGGGTTTCGGCCGGCCGGTGGCCATCTACGAGGTGATCGATTTCCGCCGGGACCTGGGCCCTAACCGCAGCTTCCTGGAACATGAACACGCCGGTTTCGCCATGTACCTGGACTCCGGCAAGATCTGCGACAAGGACCGCAAGGCGATCCTGGAAGCCTTGGAGGAAGCCGCGGAGCGCCTGCGCGAGGAAGAGGCGGAGCAGTAACGCCCGGCAGGCTACTGCCGCACCAGCCTGAGCCTGGGCGCCTCGCCGGGGCCGGTGCTGCGCCAGGGGTTGATATCCAGCCCACCCCGGCGGGTGTAGCGGGCACTGACGGTCAGCTGCTGTGGCCGGCAGGCCTGCATCAGGTCGGTGAATACCGTTTCCACACAGTGCTCGTGAAAGTCCTGCTTCTGGCGAAAGCCCACCACGTAGCGCAGCAGGGCTGCCCGGTCCAGGGCCGGGCCGGTGTATTCCACCAGCAGCGTCCCCCAGTCCGGCTGCCCGGTCACCGGGCAGTTGCTCTTGAGCAGGTGTGAGCACAGGCTTTCAGTCACCGTCTCCCCCCCTGCCCTGAGCACATCCGGGCAGTACTCGTAGGCTACGGACTCCAGTGGCTCGTCATCCACCAGAACAGCGCCTTCCGGCCGTCCCACCGCCGTCATGCTCCGGTCCACGCTGTACAGGCTGACATCCACCTGGGCACCACAGGCGCTGGACAGGTCCCGCTCGATGGTGTCACGGACCTGGTCGTGGCTTGAGAAGACTGTCTGGTTGAGGGAGTTCAGGTAGAGCTTCAGCGACTTCGACTCGATCAGCGACGGCGATGCCGCCGGCAGGCGGAACTCACCCCAGGCTACCGCCGGTACGCCACCGGGGCGCAGCCAGGACAGCTCCCAGGCCTGCCACAGGTCCTCACCGAACCAGGGCCAGCGGCCGTCGCCCAGCCCGATACGGCGACGGTTGTCATCCCGCGGCACGGGGAACAGCAGCCCCGGCGCGTAATGGGCCGGGTATTCGCTGGCTTTGCCCAAGGGGGCGTGATCAAGCGCCATGATGACTCCTCAGTGGCGAATGCCCTTGCCCCGCTGCAGCATGCGCAGCGACACCACGGACAGGATAGTGATAAACACCAGAATCATTCCCAGTGCCACAAACGGGTTGACGTCCGCCACCCCCAGAAGGCCATAGCGGAACGCGTTGACCATATACAGGATGGGGTTGGCCATGGACACGCCCTGCCAGAACCCCGGCAGCATCTCGATCGAGTAGAACACGCCCCCGAGATAGGTCAGCGGCGTCAGCACAAAGGTGGGCACAATGGAAATGTCGTCGAACTTGGTGGCCAGCATGGCGTTGATAAAGCCCCCCAGCGCAAACAGCGCGGAGGTCAGGAAAACCGTCAGCACCACCAGGGGCAGATTATGGACATGGAGCCGGGTAAAGGCCAGGGACAGGAGGGTCACGATCAGCCCGACGCCCAGGCCACGCACCATGCCACCGGCCACATAGCCGGCCAGGATCGTCCAGTTGGGCGTTGGGGATACCAGCAGTTCCTCGATACTGTGCTGGAACTTCATGCTGAAGAAGGACGACACCACATTGGCGTAGGTACTGGTAATCACCGCCATCATGATCAGCCCGGGAACGATGAAGTCCATGTAGTCGAAGCCCCCCATGGCGCCGATACGGGAGCCGATCAGGTTGCCGAAAATGATGAAATACAGGGTCATGGTGACCGCCGGCGGCAACAGGGTCTGGGGCCAGATACGGGTGAAACGGCGCACTTCGCGGACCAGGATGGTGAGGAAGGCGGTCAAAATGGCGCTGGCGCTCACGGGACCACCTCCTCCTGCCGGGCATTCTCTTCCACCATATGGAGGAACAGCTCCTCCAGCCGGTTGGACTTGGTCCTCATGCTCAGCACCCGGATCCCCTGCCGGTCCAGCTGGGCGAACACGCCATTGAGGCCCTGGCTTTTCGCCACCTCCACCTCAAGGGCGCCTTCGGCATCCAGCCGGGTCTCAAAGCCTTCCAGCACCGGCGCACTGCTCAGGGGCTGCTCGGTATCGAGCACGAAGGTCTCCACGTGCAACTGGGCCAGCAGGTCCTTCTTGCTGGTGTGGCGGAGGATGCGGCCGTGGTCAATGATGGCGATGTTGCGGCACAGGGCTTCAGCCTCTTCCAGGTAGTGAGTGGTAAGGATAATGGTGGTGCCGTTGCGGTTCATCTCTTCAAGGAAGGTCCACATGGAACGGCGCAGCTCGATGTCCACCCCCGCCGTGGGCTCGTCGAGAATCAGCAGCCGGGGGTTGTGGACCAGGGCCCGGGCGATCATCAGCCGGCGCTTCATGCCACCGGAGAGCATCCGCGCCGGCGTGTCCCGCTTGTCCCAGAGCCCCAGTTTCTTCAGGTAGTGCTCCGCCGAGGTCCGGGCCCGGCGCAGGGGGATGCCGTAGTACCCCGCCTGGGTGGTGACTATGTCGAATACCTTCTCGAACTGGTTGAAATTGAACTCCTGAGGCACCACCCCCAGGTTCAGCTTGGCGCGGGCCAGGTCGGTGTCGATGTCGTGGCCGAACACCCTCACTCTGCCGGCGGACTTGTTCACCAGCGAGCAGACGATTCCCAGGGTGGTGGACTTGCCGGCCCCGTTGGGGCCCAGCAGGGCAAAGAAATCCCCCTCGCGCACGTGCAGGTCAATGCCCTTGAGGGCTTCGAAGCCGCTGCCATAACGTTTTTTCAGGCCCTCGATTTCAAGGGCCCAGCTGGGCGGAGCCTCATGGCTCGGTCGGCTGGTCATGTCGGGTACCGGACGGGAGTGTGTGTCGCGAAAGCGCTATATGTTGCGCCAAAGCGCGAAAAATTCAAGGGCAATCCGGCGCGCAGGGCCGTCAGAAGGGAAAAGCGAAGCCCGGCAAGGTGCGGGCCCGAGGTCAGGCGCCGATCAGCCGGCGCAGGTTCCAGCGGGTTTCCGCGCCGGTCACGTCGTAGCAGGAAGGGTCAAGGCCATCGGTACCGCTGGGCAGGCAACCATCCACCCGCAGCGACTGGTCCAGTGGCCGCCCCTGGTTGCAGGTGGCGAGGTTGATAACCCTGGCCACGCTGAGGGGCTGCTGCCGGGTGTCGGTCATGACCATGACTTTCGGCATCAGCCGGCGCTTGGGCGAGTGAGACATGACGATGCCCCGCTGGCCGTTACTCAGTTGCACAAGGGTACCAATGGGGTAGATGCCCACGGCCTGAATGAACTGCTCCACCAGGTCTTCCTGAAACTCCACGTTGCGCAGCTCGAACAACTGGCTGACTGCCTGGGCCGGTGACAGTGGCAGGTAGCCGTCCCGCGGCGCAATCAGCGACTCGTAATAGTCCACCAGCCCCGCAATCTTGGCCAGCAGCGGAATGCGGTCACCCCGTACCCCCGTCGGGAAACCGGAGCCGTTATGGCGCTCCCGGTGCCCCCGCACTACAGCGATCACCCCCCGCGAAACGCCGGCTTCCTCCAGGCGCCGGGCGCCCCGCTCCACGTAGGTACGGTATTCACGGTACTGGCTGGCATCCAGCTGATGCTCATTGAAAACCAGTTCCGGCGGCAGCTCCGCCTTGCCCACGTGAGCCAGCAGACAGCCGGTAGCCAGGGTGGTCAGCAAGGCCTCATCAAGGCCCAGGTGGCGCCCGAACACCAGTGCCCAGACGGCGGCCTTCATGGAATGGCGGTAGGTGTGGTCGTCCTGTTCACGAACCCTTGCCAGCCACAGCAGCGCATCCGGATTTCGCAACACGCTGGCGGTCATCTGCCGGGCCGCCTTACTGACCGGACGCAGGTCCGGCATCATGTCGTTGCGCAGGCTGCCGGATACCTGCCGGATCGCCTCTTCCGCCGACTTGAGCAGGTTGCGGCTGGCCCTCAGCTCGCGCTTCAGGGAGCGGCTGGTCTCATGCTGTACCGGGTTTTTGATCTGGATGGGCGGAAGTTCGAGGATATCCTGCTGGCGCGGCCGGTAACTCGCCCTGCGGGCGAAGCTGGGTGCGCCGGCGCTGTCGTATTCCAGGCTGTCGCGGCCCTCCGCCACATCCACCATCACCCAGCGGCAGTGGGAGATGAGCGCACGGATATCGTCCTGGGAACGGATGTAAAAGCCCTGAATGGGGAACGGCGTCATGTGCCAGGGCCGGTCGAGGTCAGAAACGAACATCCCGACTTCCAGATCCTGCGTATGGACCTTCTTCTGGGCTACACCCACTTTCCACCTCTGCCCTGGATGATTTCTGACAACTTCCATTGTCGCCACCTCCCTGTCGCCAGTCCATTACGAACGGATGAAGAATCGTAACCGAAACACACCTTTGGTTACGCTGTATTGTCGTTCTGCAACACACCGTAATACTGTGACAGGAATCACAATCCGTCCAGTGAATAGAGGGATCCCGGGAAATATATCCGTCAGGGGTGGCAGTCAGTCGCCAGCAAATTGCAGCCCGAAGCCGTCGACACTCTTGCGCACCACCACCATTTTCAGCTCAGGGGCCGGCACCGGCAGGCCCTGCACCTGCACCGTGACCACATCCCCCAGCTCGGGCTCGAAGTCAGCCTCTTCCACCACCACAAACACGCCCCCGTCGGAGATGTCCCGGGTGGCGAACTGCCTTTCGCCCAGGGTGTCATGGCTGACGCTGACCCGGGCATTGAGGGCGGTGCGAATGTGTTCACGTCGATCCGATTGTGTCATGGGCATCTGGTACCTGGTGATTGTGGCAAGCCTGCACAGCTAAACAGAAAAATTGATACAAGTCATAGCACTGAAGCGTAAAAAATAATTTCCGGATCCGGCAGTGTGAACCAGTTGACAGCACAGCTCTTACGAATGAGAATGGTTTTGTTTTTCACTGGACTCATACAAGGATTTGCGATCATGAAAATGAAAATTGCTGCTCTGGCCGCCGCATGCGCAGTAACCCTGGGCCCACTGCCTGCTGCCGCCAGCGGCGAAGTCAACATCTACTCCTACCGCCAGGAGTTTCTGCTGGAACCCCTGCTGGACGCCTTTACCGAGGAAACCGGCATTGAAACCAATGTGGTGTTCGCCAAGAAAGGCCTGGCCGAGCGGCTGGAGCGTGAGGGTCGCAACAGCCCGGCGGACGTGGTGATGACCGTCGACATCTCCCGCCTCTCGGACCTGGTGGATCGCGACCTGGTTGCCTCTGTGGACAACGACACCCTGGAGGAGAAGATTCCGGAGAATCTGCGCCACCCGGAGGGCAAGTGGTTCGCCCTGACCACCCGCGGCCGCATGATTTTCACCTCAAAGGACCGTGTTGAGGAAGGCGAAATCACCAGCTACGAGGAACTGGCGGACTCGAAATGGGAAGACCGCATCTGTACCCGCAGTGGCAAGCACCCCTACAACATTGCCCTGATCTCCTCGATGATCGTTCACCATGGCGAGGAGAAAGCGGAGGAATGGCTGGAGGGCGTCAAGGACAACCTGGCCCGCAAGCCCCAGGGCGGCGACCGTGACCAGATCAAGGCCATAGCCGATGGCGCCTGCGATGTGGCCATCGGTAACAGCTACTACTACGGTGTGATGCTGAAGGATGAGGAGCAGCGCCCGGCCGCGGAGCAGGCCCGCATTGTATTCCCCAACGAGGACGGCCGTGGCACCCATATCAACATCAGCGGCATTGCCCTCACCAAGAGCGCGCCCAACCGTGACAACGCCATCAAGCTGATGGAGTACCTGGCCAGCGACGAGGCCCAGCAGATCTACGCCGAGGCCAACAACGAGTACCCGGCCAACCCCGATGTCTCCCCGACCGGCATCGTTGCCGAATGGGGCGAACTGAACCCGGACTCCCTGTCACTGCAGGAAATTGCTGACAGTGCGGACGAGGCCGTACGCATGATTGATCGCGTCGATTACGACAACCTCTGATCCTGATCAATCAGATCCCCTGCCGGCGGTGCCTTCGGCGCCGCCGGCATTGTTTGTGCGGCCCCCTGTTGGGTAAACTCCTGCCCTTTGACAGCCACACAGGGACACCATGAACCAGGCCGACGTCATTGAGGAACCGGTAACGCCGTCACCCCTGACGCCACGCCACACTTCCAGGCGGTGGCTGATCTCCGCCGCGCTGATCACCGCCCTTGTTGCCCTGCCCGTGTTCTCTGTAGCCTGGCTGGCGTTCTTCCCCAATGAGAATATCTGGCCCCACCTGCTGAGCACCACCCTGCCCCGTTATGTCCGGACCACCTTGCTGCTGATGGCCGGGGTTTCCGTCATTACGCTGGTCATCGGGCTGGCCACGGCCTGGGCCGTCACCATGTGTGAATTCCCCGGGCGGCGGATGTTCGAATGGGCGCTGCTGCTGCCCTTCGCGGTGCCGGCCTATGTAATTGCCTACGTGTACACCGACCTCCTGCAGTACGCGGGACCGGTGCAGGGAATGCTGCGGGATTGGTTCGGCTGGAGCAGCCCGCGGGACTACTGGTTTCCGGAAATCCGCAGCCTTTGGGGCGCCACCCTGATGCTGGGGCTGGTGCTCTACCCCTATGTCTACCTGCTGGCCCGGGCCGCGTTCCTGGAGCAGTCACCATCGCTGTTTGCGGTCAGCCGCAGCCTTGGCCATTCGGCCCTGAGCACCTTTTTCCGGGTGGTGCTGCCCATTGCCCGTCCGGCCATTGCCGTGGGCCTGTCGCTGGTACTCATGGAAACCCTTAACGACTTTGGCAC
>JBMCIH010000043.1:0-9142 GCA_048617055.1 Marinobacter sp.
CCCGCGGCCGGTACCACCGCCCCACGCCGAGGTGGGCAGTGTGAAAGGCACCTCAGGCGAGGCGGATGCCAGCACCCCCGGACAGGACCAGGTGGAACTGCGGCCCTGGCGCGCCGGCGACCTCAGTGCCCGTGTTGCCTGGAAGCGCTACGCCCGCAGTGGCGAAATGGTGGTGGCCGACTGGCAGGGGGATACGGGCAGCCCCCAGTGGCTGGACTTTGAAGGCTATCCCGGTACAGACCATGAGTTGCGGCTGGGCTATCTCACCGCACTGGTGCTGGAGCGGGACCGGGAGGGTGAGCCCTGGGGGCTGCGGCTGCCGGGCCTCACCATCGAGCCGGACGCCGGGCCCGAGCACCGCAGGCGCTGCCTGAGGGCCCTGGCCACCTGGCGGCGAACACCACCGGGCAAGGTGGCGGCGTCATGAGTGGCGTCACCAAACCCCTGCTGCCCAGCGCCGCCCTGCTGTGGCTGTTGTGTGGCTTCGTGGTACTGCTGCTGCCCCAGTGGGGCCGCCTGCCCCCCTGGCTGATCCTGGCCTGCCTGTTGCTCGCCGCGTGGCGCTGGCTGGTGCAGCTGGGCCGGGTACGGCTTCCGGGGCGCTGGTTGCGCCTGGGTGTCATGGGGACGCTGGTGGCCGCCTATATCGCCACGGTCAGCGGCCGCTTCAGTGTGGATACGGCGGCGTCGTTCTTCGTGCTGGCGGTGGGGCTGAAGTGGCTGGAAACCCGCACTCACCGGGACTTCTTTGTGCTTTTCTTCATCCTGGTGTACCTGGCCACGGTGAACTTCCTGTTCCGGCAGGGCATTGGCTGGTCGCTGGTGATCCTCACCGGTGTCGGCGTCATACTGGTCGCCCTGCAGCTGCTCCACATCCCCGAACAGACCCGCAGTCCCGCCGGCAGCCTGCGCCGCCTGGGAGGCATGTTGCTGAAAACGCTGCCGGTGGTGATCGCGCTTTTCATTTTCTTTCCCCGCATGGCGCCCCTGTGGAGCGTACCGCTGGTGTCGGAACAGGCCCGCACCGGGCTGTCGGACTCCATCACGCCCGGCGACATCTCCAGCCTTGCCCAGAGCAGCGAGCGGGCATTCCGGGTCAGTTTCGGCGGTGCCATGCCGGAACACCGGGAACGGTACTGGCGGGGCCTGATCCTGGATCGCTTCGACGGCCGGACCTGGAGCCAGTGGCAGGAGGAGCCCTTCCGGCGCCTGGGCCGGGTCAACCGGGACGCCGGCATCGGCGAGCTTGCCGGGAACCAGTATGACGTGATGATGGAAGCCTCGGGTGAACGCTGGGTCTATGCCCTCGATCACTCCCGGCCGGTTTCCGCCAATATCTCCCGGGTGCCGGGTGAGTTGTTCCGGCTTGAGCGGCCGGCGGACACCTCGGTGCGCTACCGAATGGCCCTGGAGCCGGAGAACCGGAACCCGGCGGGCAGGCTGTCTGAGGCGGAACGGCGGCGCTACCTGCAGCTGCCGTCACAGGGCAACGATCGTAGCCGGGCACTGGCCCGGGAGCTGGCGGCCGATCACAACTCTGATACCGGCGTCGCGAACGCGGTACTGAGCCGCTTCCGCGAGCAATCCTATTACTATACCCTGCGGCCGCCGGCGATGCCGGAGGACCCGGTGGACACCCTGCTGTTCGAGGCCCGGCGCGGCTTCTGTGCCCATTACGCCAGTGCCATGGCGTTCCTGCTGCGGGCGGCGGATATTCCCGCACGGATTGTGGCGGGGTACCAGGGCGGCTCTGCCGGTGCCGACGACGCCTACCTGATCGTGCGTCAGTACGACGCCCACGCCTGGGTGGAGGCCTGGTTTGACGACAGGGGCTGGGTGCGGCTGGACCCCACCGCGGCCATAGCCCCGGAACGTATCGAATCCGGCCTGCGGGATGCGGTCGCCGATGAGGGCTCCTTTCTCGAAGACGACTGGACCTCGCCCCAGCGGTACGAGGACCTGGCGCTGTTAAATTGGGCGAGCCTGCAGATGGATCGCATCAACTACAACTGGCAGCGCTGGGTGGTGGGCTACCAGGGCGAGTCCCAGATGGACCTGATGGATCGTCTGCCTGGCAATATCGGGCTCAGGGAGCTGGGCTACATTACGGCAGGGCTGATTGGTGCGGCCCTGCTGCTGGCGGCGCTGGTGGCCACACTGCGCCACGGCGGGCGCAGCCGGCGGGACCCGGTGGCCGGGCTACTGGCCCGCTGGGCCAGCCTGCTTTCGCAACAGGGCGTGCCGGTACCGGCGGGGGCCACGCCGATGGGGCTGGCCCGCCTGACCGAGCAGCGTTCCCCTGCCGCAGGGCCGGCGGCACGGGCCTTTGCCCGCGACCTGAACAACCATTACTATGGCGCAGGCGCCCGACAGCGTCCGCGCGGATTACGGGGCAGGGCGACGGGGTACCGCCTTATGCGCCGCCGCCTGGCCCGCATCCGCCGTGAACTGAAACGACAACCAACCCGACCCGGGCCTGCCGGCCGGCACTCCGCCGGTCCGCAGCCACGTCGGTCCTGATCCGGGAAGTTACCGTGAATCACATGCCCTGGCTGACCCAGGTACTGGAACATTTCGGGCAGGCCCTCGACCAGGGCCGGCTGCCCCATGCCAGTCTCATCAGCGGCGAACGGGGCGTGGGCAAACGGCAGCTGGCGGAATGCCTGGCGGCACTGCTGGTGTGCGACCGGCGGGTACCGGGCATGCGCCAGAGCTGCGGTGAATGCCGGCAATGCCAGTTGCTGGCAGGGGAGTCCCACCCCGACATCCGGGTCTACCAGCCGGAGAAGTCCCGCATGATCCGTATCGACCAGGTGCGGGCGCTGTCCCAGTTCGCGGTGGCCTCGCCCCAGGTCGCCGGGGTCAAGGTGGCCATCATTGACCGGGCCGACCAGCTCAATATCAATGCCGCCAATGCCCTGCTGAAGACCCTGGAGGAACCGGCGGCGGACGTGGTGTTACTGTTGCTGCAGGAAAACGGCCGGCCGGTACTGCCCACCATCCGTTCCCGCTGCCGCCTGTTGCCGGTGCCGACACCAGCGAAGGCAGAGGCAGCCAGCTGGCTGGCGAACGAACTGGCCGACCGTGAGGAGGTCCCCTCCGGCGAGCAGCAGGTACTGGCCCTGCACCTGGCCGGCGGTGCCCCACGCATGGCGGTGGAGTTGCTCGACAGCGACTTTCTCCAGCAGAGGGAGGCGGCCCTTGAAGCCTTCCGCCAATTCATGAAAGGGACGGTAACCGTGGCGTCGGCATCCCGGGCCTTCCGTGATCTGGGACATGAACCGACCCTGAACCTGATGGAAAACTGGGCCACCGACCTTGCCCGGGTGATGGCGGGCGGCGAAGCCCGCGACCCGGGGATCCGGGAAGTGGTACGATACCTGGCACAGATCAACCCGCCCTGGCGGGCGCAGCAGCTTGTGGACGCCGCCCGCGACGCGCGGCGTGCCCTGGTGAATAATGTCAGCCAGGAACTGGAAACCGACCGCCTGCTTATTCAGTGGCGCGCCATGATGCCGGCGCGCAAGCGGAGCACGGCATGACCCCCTGCGGGCGGTGCCGGTGACCGGTCTGCTAGAATTGCCGAAGGTACAGCGCCGTGGCCCGGCGGTACCGGCGAACCTGTAAAACGATCACAGCTGGAGGACGACCATGGGTCCTGGTTTTGGCGCGCGCAGTGGTATTCTGACCCTGACCATCAAGGACAAGGCGGTGCTGTATGCAGCGTACATGCCCTTTATCCGTCAGGGCGGGCTGTTCATTCCCACCCAGAAGCAATATCAGCTCGGCGACGAAGTGTTCCTGCTGCTGAACCTGATGGACGAGCCGGAGAAAATTCCGGTGGCCGGCAAGGTGGTGTGGATCACCCCCCGCGGTGCCCAGGGCAACCGGGCCGCCGGTATCGGCGTACAGTTCAACGGTGAGGACGAGACCGCCCGCAACAAGATTGAAGCCTACCTGGCGGGCTCCCTTAGCTCTGACCGGCCCACCCACACCATGTAGGCCGGGCCATGCCCGGTTACCTTCAGGAGGATTATACGCATTCATGAAGCTTTCAACGTCCCCGGGCCCGCTGACAGACCCCGATGCCGGTTTTCGGGAGGTCCGCTGGCCCTTGAGGCATCTCACCCTGGCAGGCCTGCACTGGCCTGCCTCCGGACACGCGTCGTCGGCGCCACCGGTGTTGTTGCTGCACGGCTGGCTGGATAACAGCCTGACCTTCTACCGGCTGGCTCCCGGGCTGCGCTCTGCGGGGAACCTCTGGGCCATAGACCATGCCGGGCATGGCCATTCCGGCCACCGCCCGGAAGGCGACAGCTACATGCTCGCCGACTATGTGTCTGACCTGGCGGAACTGCTTGAAACACACTTCGCCGACCATGACCAGGTGGACCTGGTGGGCCACTCCCTGGGGGGGATTGTCGGGCTGCTTTTTGCGGCTGCCTTCCCCGAGAAGGTGCGCCGTCTGGTGATGATCGACAGCCTGGGGCCGATTTCGAAGGCGCCGGAAGAGGCCGTCGGCCAGCTCCGCCGGGGTATCCGCAAACGCCTCACCGGTTCCGGTGCGAGCCGCACCTACGGCAGCCTGGATGAGGCCGCCCGTCTGCGGGCCCGGGGCCGTAACCCGCTGTCCCCGGAGGTGGCGCGGGTACTCCTGTCACGGAACCTCACCGAGACCGGTGATGGCCTGCGCTGGCACACGGACCCGCGGCTGCGTCACCCCTCCGTCACCGGCTTTACGGAGGAACAGGTACTGGCCTTTGCTGCAGCGGTTACCGCCCCCACGTTGCTGGTCCGTGCCCGGCATGGCCTGCTCGCGAGTTTCGACCGGTGGCAGAAGCGCTTTGAGACCCTGAAGAAGGTACAGTGCCTGGACATCGACGGTGGTCACCACTGCCACCTCGACGGCGACATTGCGCCGGTGGAAGAGGGTATACGGGTATTTCTGACAGAGGATTGAACGTTGTGTTGTTGTTTGCCGGAGCGAAACGGGTTGCCGGGCGGCGCGCCTTGCTGATAACGCTGTTGCTGGTTGCGGTGGTGTGGCAGCTGCCCGCCCGGGCCGGCGCGCAGGCGCTGCTGGATTTCCCCCAGGCCAGGCTTGAGCACGAACGGACCATCGAGTCCGCATCCCACCGGGTCATGCTCAGTGGGATCCAGGAAGTGGGCAATGAACTACGGGCCGAGCGTTCGGCCCGGCTGGCGGTGGAAGGCCATGGCCGGCTGTACGAGCTTGAATCCGGTGCCACCCGCCAGGACGCCCGGCGCTGGTATCTGGAGCAGTTGCAGACCCGCAACGCCACCATCCTGTTCCGCTGCAGTGGCCGGGAATGCGGTCGCAGCAACGTCTGGGCCAACCAGGTATTCAACGAGGCAACGCTCTATGGCCGGGACGCCCGGCAGGACTATCTGGTGGCCGGTCTGGAGGACAACGACGGCCAGCGCTGGCTGATAACGCTCTACACTGTCACCCGTGGCAATCAGCGCGAGTACCTGTGGCTGGAACAGCTTGCGCTGGCGGACGATGCCGAGGTGCCCGGGCTGGAGGGCAGGACCAGCCGCCTCGCCGGCCCGGTAATCGTCCCCTGGAGCGGCGACATCAGTGTGAGTTTCCAGTGGAACAGTGACGACCGGCGCGTACTGAAGGAAATGGCGTCGGCACCGGATGCCCGCATTGTCATTGCCGGCTTCTCGGAACTGGGCCCCGGGGAGACGCTGGAAGACTCCCTGGAGAGAGCGGAGCGGGCAGCCGAGACCATGTCCGATCTGCTGGACCGGTCCGGCCTGTCCCGCTCCCGGCATGTGGTTCGCAGTGTGGGGCCTCTGGTCAGGTTTTCGGCGCCGGAGCGTCCCGAGAACCGGGTAGAAATACTGGTGGTGTCCCCGCCGGAGGAGGGCAGTAATGAGTAAAAAAGACAGCCCCCTGCCGAATCCGGTCGTCCGGTCCGGCCGGCCAGCCAGGGTTGCTGCCAGTAATGGCCGGCAACTGGCGCCGGGCACGGGCGCAGGGCCCAAGAAGACCGTTGCGCTGGCGCTGGGCTCCGGGGGAGCCCGTGGTTATGCCCATATGGGTGCCATCGAGGTGCTGGATGAGCGCGGGTATGACATTGTCGCTATCTCCGGCTGTTCCATGGGCGCACTGATCGGTGGTGTCTATGCCGCCGGCAAAATGCAGGCCTACAAGGACTGGGTGACCGGCCTGGGCCAGTTCGACGTGCTCAAGCTGCTGGATGTCACTCTCAATTCGGTAGGGGCCATCCGCGGCGAAAAAGTCTTTTCCGTGGTCCGTGAAATGCTCGGCGATATCCGCATCGAAACCCTCCCTATTGCCTATACGGCGGTGGCTACCGACCTGCTCGGGCACAAGGAGATCTGGTTCCAGGAGGGTCCCCTTGACCGGGCGATCCGCTCGTCCATCGCCATTCCCGGCCTGGTCACTCCGGTGGTGATGAACGGGCGGGTGCTGGTGGATGGTGCCCTGCTCAACCCGCTGCCGATCATGCCCACCATCTCCGCCCACGCTGATCTGGTGGTTGCGGTCAATCTCAGCGGCGAGGACGACACCGCCCGGCGCTTACCCGATGCGGCCTTCACCGAAATGGACGACGAAGGGGAAGTGGACGAGTGGATTGGCCGGTTCCGGGACAAGGCCTCCCGGTGGCTCGACTGGGACGCCCTGAAAAGCTTCGGCGGGCGCCGGGACAACGGCCACCCCGGCAAGCCCCCCTCGCCTGAGGAAAAACTGGAGGAAGAGGCCCGGGAACAGGCAGAAGAGCAGGCGGAAGCCCGCCAGGACCCCTGGGCCGAGACCGGAACCATCAACTGGGAAAAGCTGGGTATTGGCAAGTTCGACATCATGAATCTCACCATAGAGACCATGCAGAGCGCCCTGGTGCAGTACAAACTGGCGGGCTACCCGCCGGATCTGCTGGTCAACGTGCCGAAGAATTCCTGTCGCACCTACGACTACCACAAGGCACCGGAAATGATTCAGATCGGCCGGGAGCGGATGCACGCGGCCCTTGACCGGTACGAAAAGCACGGCAGCAGCTCGGGCCCGCTGGCGCTCTGACCTGCCGGGGCTGCCGGGCGGGGACATTCCGCGTATAATCCGGCGGAAACACTCATTGCCCACCCGCCGGTGGTGCTGACAGAAGGAACCGCAGTGACCCGTCCCATTGATGATCTGATCACCGTAAGAGATTACCTGCGCTACAGCGCCTCCCGCTTCAGCGCGGCCGGACTCTGTTATGGCCATGGTACCGACAACGTCTGGGACGAAGCCGTGCTGCTGGTCATGCGCAGCCTGCACCTGCCGCTGGAGAACAACACCCTGTTCCTGGATGCCCGGCTGACCCGGGACGAGCGCCAGCTGATCCTGGAGCGGGTCGACCGGCGCGTCAATGAGCGCAAGCCGGCGGCCTACCTGATTGGCGAAGGCTGGTTCATGGGACTGCCGTTCAACGTTGACGAGCGCGTACTGGTGCCCCGCTCGCCCCTGGCGGAACTGCTGGAGGCAGGGCTGCAGCCCTGGCTCGCAGACCATCCGGTGGAGCGTGTGCTGGACCTCTGCACCGGTAGCGGCTGCATCGGTATCGCAGCGGCTACTGTCTTTCCCGAGGCAACGGTGGACCTGTCCGACATCTCGGAGGACGCGCTGGCTGTGGCGCAGTCCAATATCGCGCTGCACGGGCTGGAACACCGGGTGAGGGCGCTGCGTTCGGACGTGTTCGACCAGATCCCCGGCAGCTACGATGTGATCGTCAGCAATCCGCCCTACGTGGATGCGGAAGACCTTGCCGACATGCCGGAGGAATACCATCACGAGCCGAGGCTGGGCCTGGAAGCGGGGTCCGATGGCCTGGCGATTGCCCGCCGGATTCTGGCGAAGGCCGCCGAACACCTCAACCCGGGCGGATTGCTGATCGTCGAGGTCGGCAACAGCTGGCAGGCGCTGGATAAGGCCTATCCGTCGTTGCCGTTTACCTGGCTGGAGTTCGAGAACGGCGGTGAGGGCGTCTTCCTGCTGACCCGTGAACAACTGGCAGGCGGTTTGAGAGATTCTTGACAAATACCTTTAATATACTGGCATAAGACACTGAATCATGTCTGGAAACACCTTTGGAAAACTGTTCACCGTCACCTCCTTCGGTGAAAGCCACGGCCCGGCACTGGGGTGCATCATCGACGGCTGCCCCCCCGGGCTGGAGCTGACCGAAGCCGACCTTCAGCAGGACCTGGACCGGCGTAAGCCGGGCACCTCCCGGCATACCACCCAGCGCCGGGAAGCGGACGAGGTGCGCATCCTGTCCGGCGTGTTCGAGGGCAGGACCACCGGTACCCCCATCGGCCTGGTGATCGAGAACACCGACCAGCGCTCGAAGGACTACTCGAAAATCGCCAGCCAGTTCCGTCCGGCCCACGCCGACTACACCTACATGCACAAGTACGGGGTGCGGGACTACCGTGGCGGTGGCCGCTCCTCGGCCCGGGAAACCGCCATGCGCGTGGCCGCCGGGGCCGTTGCCCGTAAATACCTGGAGCAGCGCCTGGGCATCCGCGTCCGCGGCTACCTGTCCCAGCTTGGCCCCATCAGGGCGGAAGCCTTCGACTGGGAGCAGGTGCACCAGAACCCCTTCTTCTGCCCGGACGCCGCCAAGGTGCCGGAAATGGAAGCCTACATGGACGCCCTGCGCAAGGAAGGCAATTCCATCGGCGCCCGTATCAACGTGGTGGCCGAGGGCGTGCCGCCGGGGCTGGGGGAGCCCATCTTCGACCGGCTCGACGCCGACCTGGCCCACGCGCTGATGAGCATCAACGCCGTCAAGGGTGTGGAGATCGGCGCCGGCTTCGACTCAGTGACCCAGAAGGGCACCGAACACCGTGACGAAATGACCCCGGAAGGCTTCCTGTCCAACCACGCCGGTGGCGTACTGGGGGGCATCTCCTCGGGCCAGCCCATCGTGGCCAGTATCGCCCTCAAGCCCACCTCCAGCCTGCGGCTGCCCGGACGCAGCATCGACGTGGACGGCAACCCGGTGGAAGTGATCACCACCGGCCGCCATGACCCCTGCGTGGGCATCCGGGCAACCCCCATCGCCGAGGCCATGATGGCCATCGTACTGATGGACCATTACCTGCG
>JBMCIH010000044.1:0-9028 GCA_048617055.1 Marinobacter sp.
AATCAGCCTGTTGATCTATTCGGTGGTTACGCTGGCCAGAGGCACCCTGGGATACATCAACTGGTGGCAGGGTCAACCCTATGAAATGCCCTACGATTCATTCAGTTACCTGCTTCCCTACAACTTTGCCATCCCGGCCCTGGTGATGGGCTTTGTCGGTGTGGCCCTGATGACCATGCAGCGTATTCTGGCACGGAGCGAGTACCACGCCGCCCAGGCCCGCAGCAGTGCCCAGCGCTTCGAACGCCTGATGCGGGCATCCGCCTCCGGCGTTGCCATCGTTCGGGACCGCCTGATAGTGGACACAAACCCGGGCATGGAACGGCTCACTGGCCTGAGCCGCGATCAGTTGCTGCGGCAGCCAGTGACGGTGCTGCTCGCCGCAGACAGTCATGACGCACTCTGTCGTTACCTGGACCAGGGCGATGTCCATGAGCAGGAGGTGCTGGCCCGCCATCATGAAAACGGCGATTTCGCCGCCGAAGTATCCCTGTCGCTTCTGGAACCCCAGTCAAGCGACCGTATTCTGGAGCTGCGCGACATCAGCCGTCACAAGGCTCTGGAAAGGCAACTCAACAGGCTTGCCACCCGTGATCCCCTGACCGATGCACTTAACCGACGCGCCTTTGACCAGGCCGCCCGAAGTGAACTTGAACGGGCACGCCGCTATGGCCACGGGTTCTGTATGGCCCTGCTGGACCTGGACCACTTCAAACGGATCAATGACCAGTATGGCCACGATGCCGGTGACCAGGTGCTGGTAGCTTTTGCCGACTGCTGCCGGCAGCAGTTACGGACCACCGACCGCCTGGCCCGGTTTGGCGGCGAGGAGTTTGTCATCCTGCTGGTGGACACTGAACTCGACGCCGCCGGGCAATTGCTGGAGCGCATACGCAAAGCGATACATGGCCTTATCCTGAAGGAACTGCCGGCTGGCCAGGGAATACGCTTCAGTGCGGGGCTGACCCAGTGGCAGCCGGGCGATACCCTGGAGTCCATGGTGCACCGTGCTGATCAGGCGCTCTACCAGGCGAAACGCAGCGGACGTGACCGTATAGCCACTTCGGCACTTGCCACGGAAACGTCCCCGTCTCCTGAGCGGACATCTTCCCGCCGCTTGCCCACCTCCGGCCAATAGCTTCTATAGTTAGGGTAAGTGCCTCAAGGCTATTCATTCACCCTGGCAGCCGCCGGCTTGCCCGCCAGGCAGACCCATGGAGGTGATCCCATGGCAAAACAGCACGCCAGCAAACCCCGCAACGTCGCCCAGAAGCTCATCGAACCCCACCTGGTGACGGGCAGGATGCGCGCCGGTGAGGAAATCGGCCTGCGCATTGACCAGACCCTGACCCAGGACGCAACCGGTACGCTGGTGATGCTCGAACTGGAGGCCATGGGGCTCGACCAGGTGAAGACGGAACTGTCGGCCCAGTATGTGGACCACAATCTGTTGCAGACCGACAACCGTAACCCGGACGATCATGTATTCCTGCGCAGCGCCTGCGAGCGGCACGGAATCTGGTTCAGCCCCGCCGGTTCTGGTGTCAGCCACCCCGTGCATATGGAACGCTTCGGCAAGCCCGGCAAGACCCTGCTGGGTTCCGACAGCCATACATGCGCCGCCGGGTCGTTGGGCATGCTGGCCATCGGGGCCGGGGGCCTGGCAGTGGCGCTGGCGATGACCGGCGAACCCTTCTACGTCACCATGCCGGAAATCGTTGGCGTGCGCCTGACCGGCAAGCTGCCGGACTGGGTCAGCGCCAAGGACGTGATCCTGGCCATGCTCCGTCGCCACGGAGTCAAGGGCGGTGCCGGCCGGATCTTCGAGTACTACGGCCCTGGCCTGAAGGAACTCTCCGCCATGGACCGCCATGTGATAGCCAATATGGGTCAGGAGATGGGCCATACCACCACGGTCTTCCCGGCCGACAATGCCGTGCGCGACTTCCTCAGGCAACAGCAGCGCGAGGACGACTTTGTCCGGCTGGAGGCGGACAGGGGCGCCCGCTATGATCAGGATGAGGAACTCGACCTCGGCAGCCTGGAGCCCCTGATCGCCCTGCCCAGCAGTCCTGGCAAGGTGGTGCCAGTGAGTGAGGTGGCAGGAGAGTCCATCTACCAGTCCTACATCGGCTCATCCGCCAACCCGGGCCTGAGGGACTTCGTGGTGCCGGCGCTGATGGTAAAGGGGCGTCAGGTACACCACCGGGTGTCTTTCGACATCAACCCTACCTCCCGCCAGGTGCTGGAGAACCTGGTGGAACTCGGGTATCTGAGGGACCTGCTCAGTGCCGGTGCCCGACTGCACCAGACCGGTTGCAACGGCTGCATCGGCATGGGCCAGGCGCCGGCTACTGACCAGATCAGCCTGCGCACGGTGCCCCGCAACTTCCCCGGCCGGTCCGGCACCGCCGAAGACAAGGTATGCCTGTGCAGCCCGGAAACCGCCACCGCCTCCGCCCTCAACGGCGTGATCACCGACCCGCGAACGCTGGCAACGGACTGCCCCCGTTTCGATGACAGCCGCAGCTTCTATGTGGAGGACAGGAATATCCGCCCGCCGGCCCGCCACCCAGAACTCACCGTGGTGGAGAAGGCGCCGAACATCTCCAGCCTGCCCGCCTTCGACGGGCTGCCGGAGGCACTGGAAGCCCCGGTGCTGCTCAAGGTGGGCGACGACGTTTCCACCGATGAAATCCTGCCCGCCGGGTCCGAAGTGCTGCCCTATCGCAGCAACATTCCCGCCATCAGTGGCTTCACCTTTGTGCGTATTGACCCCGGCTACCCGGAGCGGGCCAGGAAGTATCAGGACCAGGGCTCGTTTATTGCCGGCGGGGACAACTACGGTCAGGGCTCTAGCCGTGAGCACGCCGCCCTGGCGCCCCGCTACCTTGGCGTACGGGCGGTGATCGCCCGGAGCTACTCCCGCATCCACTGGCAGAACCTGTGCAATTTCGGGGTGCTGCCCCTGAGGTTCGAGCACCCGGAAGACCTGGACGACATCGAGCAGGGGGACACCCTGGCCATTGATGACCTGGCCCATGCACTGGAAACCCGTGGCCAGATCTCCGCCGAAAACAGACGCAGCGGAAACCGGTATCAGCTGACCCACGAACTGAGCGACCGCCAGATCACCATGGTCCTCAAGGGGGGCGTACTCAACCTGATGAGGGAGGCGCTGTCCGGCTAAGCCAGGCAGCTGCTCAAGCACGCCGACCACACCATGTACCAGGCAAAAAGCAGCGGCTGCAACCAGGTCTGTACCGAGCCTGTGCCGGGGCAGGTTCCCGGTTTTCCGCGGCAGCCATGGCACAACGGCCCCCCGGCGCCAGGCAGCAAGCCCGGCGGTTTCACTAGTATCCCGTGCGGTTAATTCGCTGATCTACTGAGCCACTGAGAGCCTTGCTCTCAAGGCTCTCAGTGGCTCCCGAAGGGCTGGCAACACCGGCCAGAGGCCCCAGCGTCACGCAGTAGGTCAGCGAATTAACCGCACGGGACACTAGCAACATCGGCCCTTAGCGACTAAGTTTCAGGTAACACGAAGATTTATTGCAGTCCGTGTCTAACAGGTCCGGTTTGAGCCAGTCTTTTTCGACCGGTTAGCTACTGGCTCGCGGGCTCAATCCACGCCCATGGAAAGGGCCGGAAAGACCACTCGGCAATGTCAAACACGCTGTCCAAGACTTTGCGACGGGGGTTGGCAGGTATACTCGTATTGCTCGTCATCGCGGTTCTGGTGATCGAGCTGATGCCTTGGAACTTCCTCAAGCCCATGATCACTGACCGGGTCGAGTCAGCCACCGGGCGTGAGCTGGAGATACGGGGCGACGTCTCCCCCGGGCTCCTGCCCCGCCCGCACCTCACGCTGAACGATGTCGCCTTCGCCAACGCCGACTGGGCCGAGGCATCGGATATGGTAACGGTGGAGCGGCTGACCGTGGTGCCCTCGCTGCTCAGCCTGCTGCAGGGAGAGCCGGTCATTGATGACCTGGAGATCAGCGAACCTGTCGTCAACCTGGAAGGCCGCGAGCAGGAGCCCGGCAACTGGGTGCTTCCCGCCATGGCAGAGTCCGGCGAAAACGGCCAGGGCAACGACGGGCAGAAGGATGACAGCGCCGGACAGAAACAGGGCGCTCCGGTGGTGATTGACGAAATCAGCGTAACGGATGGGAAAATCCGCTACCTGGCTCCCGGCTCCGACACCCCCCACCAACTCTCGCTGTCCTCCTTCGAAATGTCGGGGAATGATGTATTTCTCAGTGCCGTAGCCAGCCCGGCACTGGGGAAGGAGCCGACGGAACTGCCCATCGAGCTCTCGGCCAACATCAAGCCGGGGTACGGCGACAGCCACTGGCAACTGAACGACATCGACGCCCGGCTCGGCGAGACCCGGGTCAGCGGTCGCATGGGCTTCGACAACAGCGGCGAGACGCCGGCCATAACCACCGACCTGCGGGTTCCTTCCATCAACGTGCCCGATATCCTGGCGGCGCTGCCGGAAAGCGAAGAATCACCGGAGAGCGAAAAATCACTGGAGAGCGAAAGCATACCAGTGCCAACCCTGCCGGTGCTGGCGGGTGGCCTCCGACTGACGGTGGACGAGGTCGTGCTGCCGGCGGAGGTCACGCTCAGCAACCTGCAGGCCCATATCGAGCCCGGGGAACACGAGCTGAGCCTGGAGACATTACGGTTTGGCGTGGCGGAAGGCGAGATTGAGGCCGCTGCCCGGGTGGTGAGTACCGAGGAGTTTTTCACCGCTGAGGCCCGGGCAGGTGTGCAGGCGCTGGACCTTCACGCCCTGGGGCTGGGCGAGCAGTCGGGCCACAGGGTGGCAGCGGAACTCGCCCTGGGGATCGACAGGGTCGACCAGGCGCCGGCACTTGAACCCAAGGCACTGCTGAGCCAGCTCCACATCGATACCGCCCGTGGCTCGTACCGGACGACCGGAGCGGAGAAGGCCAGCGACCTGGAGTTCATTCTCGAACAGAGGGGAGACCCCGCCGCCCCGGTGCTGTTGGTGGACGGCCGGTACCAGGACAAGCCCCTGGAGATGGAGGTCGAGGGTGCCCCCTTGGCTGAGCTGGCACAGGGCCTGACGGACTATCCTCTGCAGGCCGGCGCCCGCTCCGGTCAGTTGCAAGCCCGGGCAGATACCAGACTGGGAGCCTTGCTGACCCCCGCCACCCTTGCCGGAGAGCTGGTGCTGGAGGGTCCGGATGGCGGTGATCTGGAGCAGTGGATCGGGCCGGTATTGCCACCGCTGCCCGAATTCCGTGTCTCCGGACAGGTCAGCCGCGACCCGGATCGCTGGTCGGTGACCAGCCTGGAAGGCACCATCGGCGCCAGCGAACTGACTGGCGAGGTCCACTACACCCAGGCGGATCACCCCGTGGTCAGAGTGGACCTGGACGCGGACCGGATCGAACTTGCCCAGTTTCTCGAAGACGAGGCACCGGAGGACACCGACAGCGCCGACGAGGGCGGGACGGAGAATGGGGACAACGGTGACTCGCCCCTGGCTGCCCTGCGCGCCTTTGATGGCGAACTGGACCTGACAGCAGGCACCCTGGTGCTGCCCAATGCCCCGGAGCTCGAGCAGTTCCAGGTATACGCTGCACTGGAGGAAGGTAACCTGGAGATCCAGCCGCTGGCATTTAATGCTGGCGGCGGTGACTGGACCAGCTACGCGACCATCGACGCCACATCGCAACCGGCCTCCGGCAGCATCAGTGCGGAGTTCAGCGACATCGCCCTCAGCCGTTTCGGCGACACCTTTACCGCCGTCGAGGACCGCCTGGGGCAGATGTCCGGGGAGCTCAACCTGGATATTACGGGTACCCTGCCGCAGGACCGGCGGGACGACGTGCTCCTGCCCTTCATTGGCCGACTCGACTTTCAGCCCTCTCAGCTTGAGTTCAGGGACCCGGAAGCCGGCACCGACCTCACCCTGGACCTGGAAACCCGGGGCGATGATGCGGCCGGGCAGCGCTTCCACATCGATGGCGATGGCCAGTACGACGGCGCTCCCTTCTCCCTGCGTTTCCGGGGCGACCCCCTGCTGGACGCCCGGGACCCGGACCGGCCCTGGGGCGTGGATCTGACCAGCGACATTGTGGACAGCCGGATTGCGGTGGCGGGCACCATCGACCAGCCTCTGGCACTCAGGGGGATGGACCTGGAGCTCGAGCTCGAGGGACCCAACCCCCAGCGTCTCAGCCGGCTGCTGGGCATACCGCTGCCGGACATGCCTCCCTACTCCGCCTCCGGCGACCTGTCCCTCAAGGACCAGCGCTGGATCTTCTCTGACATTACCGGCCAGGCGGGCGACAGCGACCTGGGCGGCCGGGTGGCTCTGGACGCCGGGGACGTCCCGCCGCACCTGGAAGCAGAGCTGTCATCCAGTTCTCTGGACATCAGGGACCTCGGCGGACTGGTGGGCGCGGAACCCGGCGCGCCGGAGGACGAGGAATCAGCCTCCGGCGACGACGATGGCAACGGTGACCTGCTGCCGGATGAGCCCATCGTCACCCCGGCCTGGAGGGACCTGTCCGCCGACGTCCGCTACCGCGCGGATGACGTGCGGGCTGCCGACATTCCTTTCAGTAATGTCGAAATAGACTTCGAGCTGGAGGAGGGCCACGCCCGGTTCAATCCGGTGCGGTTCGGAGTCGGCGACGGCCGGGTGGACTTCAACCTGGACCTGGATTCCCGGCCAGAGCCCCCGGAGGGCACCATGGAGCTGGAGGTTCAGGGGGTCGACCTGAGACGGGCCCTGCGCAACTGGTCCCTGGCCGACGACAGCGTGGGCACCATCGGGGCCCAGGGCAAATTCTGGCTGACCGGCAGTTCACTGGCCGAGCTGCTGGCTTCCGCGGATGGTGGCCTGGTCCTGCTGATGGCCCAGGGCAAACTTGACGGGCTGCTGGTCGAGCTGGCCGGTCTGGATGCCAGCCAGGCATTCCTGAGCTGGGTGAACGCCCGCGACCCGATACCCATCAACTGCAGCTATGTCGACCTGCAGACCCGGGACGGGGTCGCCCGTATCGACACCCTGGCCGTTGACACCGATGACACCACCTTTACCGGCAGCGGCCGGATAAACATGAACAATGAAGAGCTGGATGTGACCATCGACGCCCACCCCAAGGATTTCAGCGTGCTTTCAGGCCGGACGCCACTCCACCTGGGGGGAACCTTCAGTAATGTCGAAGCCGGCCTGCACGAAGGGGAGATTTCGGCGAGAGCCGGCGCCAGCGCGGCACTGGCCGCCATAGCCGGACCGCTGGCGGCCCTGGTACCCCTGCTGGACCTGGGCACCGGTGACGACGTGCCCTACTGCGATGGCCTCGTCAGCCGTTCCCGGGAAGCCATCGATGAGGACAATGGCAACGGAGACACGGACGATGAAAACTGACTGGCATTACCTGATACTGTCCCTGGGCCTGCTGGCCGGCTGTTCTGGTCTCGGTGGCGGCGAGTTCGGCGAATCCGCCCCCCAGGATACCCCCGAGGAGGTCCGCCTCAAGGCGATACTGCTGGAGGAGGATGACATCGCCGGCTCTGCCATCGATATCAACATCGATGACGACCGGCTGGTGCTGGAAGGCTTTGTTGAGGAAGACCGCCAGCGGGAACGGGTGGAAGAACTCATGCGCGAGCACAGTGAACTGGACGAGGTGGAAAACCGGATTGAGGTGAAGTAGCCGCCTGACGCAAGACACCCCACCCTTCCGGCTGCCAGCCTAGGGCGATCACCCTCACAGGGACTCCCCATGAACTTTGACTACACCGATAAGGTCCGGCGCCTGCAGGAACAGCTGCAGGACTTTATGGACGAACATATCTATCCCAACGAAACCGCCATCATTGAAGAAATCCGTTCGCTTGGGCCCTACAAGGTGTCTCCGAAACTGGAGGAGCTCAAGGTTCTTGGCCGGGAGTCGGGACTGTGGAACCTTTTTCTGCCGGAATCCGAGCATGGTGCCGGGCTTACCAACCTGGAATACGCTCCCCTGTGCGAGATCATGGGCCGGGTGGCCTTTGCGCCGGAAGTCTTCAACTGCAGCGCACCGGACACCGGCAATATGGAAGTGCTGGCCCGCTACGGCACCGATGAGCAGAAGAAAACCTGGCTGGAACCGCTGCTGGAGGGCAAGACCCGCTCCTGCTTCGCCATGACCGAGCCGGCAGTAGCGTCAAGCGATGCCACCAATATCCAGTCTTCCATTACCCGGGATGGCGACGAGTACGTCATCAATGGCCACAAGTGGTTCAGCTCCGGTGCCACCGACCCACGCTGTTCCCTGTTTATCTTCATGGGCAAGACCGACCCGGACAACCCGGACCGGCACAAACAGCAGTCCATGATCATAGTGCCCCGGAATGCCGAGGGCGTGGAGATTGTGCGGCCCCTGCCGGTGTTCGGCTACGACACCCTGGACCGGGTCACCGAGGTGAAATTCAACAACGTACGGGTGCCCGCCGGCAACATGCTGCTGGGCGAAGGCCGTGGTTTCGAGATTGCCCAGGGCCGCCTGGGGCCGGGCCGCACCCACCACTGCATGCGCCTGATCGGCCTGGCGGAGCGGATGCTGGAGCAGATGTGCCAGCGCACCCAGCAGCGGGTAACCTTCGGTCAGCCGGTGTCCACCCAGACCGTTACCCTGGAGCGGATCGCCGAGTCCCGCATCGCCATCGAGCAGGCCCGCCTGCTGACCCTGAAAGCGGCGTACATGATGGATACCGTGGGCAACAAGGTCGCGAAGGCGGAAATTGCCATGATCAAGATCGCCGCCCCCAACATGGCCTGCAAGGTCATCGACTGGGTCATGCAGGCCCATGGCGGCGCCGGCGTGATCAACGATCACGGTATCGCGGCCGCTTACGCCACAGCCCGCTTCCTGCGCATCGCCGATGGCCCGGACGAGGTCCACCGAAATCAGCTGGGCCGGCTGGAGCTGAAGAAGCATCCCGTCACCGACCAGTAAAGCAAAAGGCCTGCCCGTTTGTGGCGGGCCTTTTTACAGGA
>JBMCIH010000045.1:0-8913 GCA_048617055.1 Marinobacter sp.
GCGCTCGCTGCCCGGTGTGATGGACGCCGAAGATGACCTGCCCTGGGGGCGGCAGCAGCTGATCTATGAGGTTTCCCCCAGAGGCGAAAGCCTGGGGCTCACTACCCTGGATGTGGGGCAGCAGCTGCGTGCCGCGTTTGATGGCCGCGTGGTGCAGATCTATCAGGACGACCGGGACGAGATCGAGGTACGGGTCCGGTTGCCTCAGCAGCAGCGGGAGCGGGTCAGTACGCTGTCGCGGCTGACCATCCGGCTGCCTGATGGCCGCTTTGTGCCGCTCGACCAGGTGGTCACCCTCAGCCCCCGGCAGGGGTTTGATGCCCTGCGCCATGCCGATGGCCAGCTGGCGGTGGAAGTCTCCGCCCAGCTTGACCCGGCGGAAACCACCGCCGGCGAGGTGCTGGAGTCCCTGCGTACCCATACCCTGCCGCAGCTGGAGGACACCTGGGGCGTTCGCTACAGCTTTGAAGGTCGCTCGGCGGATCAGCGCCAGACCATGGACGACATGAAACTGGGCGCCATTGCCGGCCTGGCCCTGATGTATGTGGTACTGGTGTGGGTGTTCTCATCATGGACCACGCCGTTGATCGTGATGTCGATCATTCCCTTCGCGCTGATCGGAGCCGTGCTGGGGCATTGGCTGCTGGGGCTGGAACTGACGGTGCTGTCCCTCTTTGGTCTGTTCGGGTTGTCCGGTATCGTGGTGAACAATGCGATCATCCTGGTGTCCTTCTACCAGGCCGAGCGCAAAAAAGGTCTTGCTGTGAACGACGCCCTGACGGAAGCGGTGGTGAAGCGGGTGCGGGCGGTTATGCTGACGTCCCTGACCACCATCGGAGGGTTGCTGCCACTGATGTTCGAGACGTCCCTGCAGGCCCAGTTCCTGATTCCCATGGCGGCGTCCATCACCTTTGGCCTGGCGCTGGCCACGGTGCTGGTACTGGTGGTGATCCCCGCACTCCTGTCTCTGCTGGAGCAGTTTCACGGCTGGCGAACGTCCGGGCACCAGCAGGACAACGAACTCACCGGATAGGGCACTCTCGTTGAAGATTATCGCATTTCACAACATCAAAGGTGGCGTGGGGAAAACCGCGGCAGCTTCCAACATCGCGGCGCTGGCAGCGGAGGCGGGCATACCGACCCTGTTGTGGGACCTGGACCCGCAGGGTGCCGTGAGCTGGTATTTTGCCGGTACCGGCGACGGTAATGCCCGCGCTCCTAAAGCGGGTAAGCTGGTGAAAGGCAAGACACCGGTTGGCAAGACGATCGTTTCCACCGGCATCGACAATCTGGACCTGATTCCGGCGGACGTCAGTTTCCGCAATATCGACCTGCAACTGGAGAAGCACGGCGATGGTAATACCCTGGCGGAATGGCTGGAGCCGCTGAGCGAGGATTACGGGCTGGTGGTACTGGATTGTCCGCCATCACTGTCACGACTGGCCGAGCAGGTATTCCGTGTGGCAGACCGGGTGCTGGTCCCGCTGGTGCCTACCTGGTTGTCCCTGAACAGCTGGCACCAGATGCAGAGCTTTCTCGCCGACAGGAAGATCAATAGCCGCAAATTTCACCCCTTCTGGACCATGGTCGACCGGCGCAAGCGGCTGCACCGGCAACTGCTGGAGGCGCCGCCGAAAGAGCTGGAACAGCTGTTACCGGGCTACATCCCCTACGCCAGCGATGTGGAGCGGATGGGCGAGCTGCGCCAGCCGGTGCACTGGTTCGCGCCCCGTTCAACGGCGGCCCTGGCCTATCGTCTGCTGTGGCGCAGCATCAGCAAGGGCAAACGTTCGCTGAGTCTGTAAGCCGCAAACCCTGGCCCTGCAACCACCATGACCGGGGCCATCAGCGGGTCGGCCAGTAACGCTGCATTTCCATGAACAGGAAAGACGCGCTCCAGGTGATGAGCACCAGCCCGGTCAGGGACTGGATGCCGGTCAGATAGCGCAGCGCACCCAGGGGCTCGATATCACCGTAGCCCAGGGTGGTGAAGGTGGTAAAGGAGAAGTAGACGGTGTCGAGAAAGGCACCGGAAAAATTGCCGGTCAGCCGCCCCCAGCTCTCGGCGTGATGCATGAAATAGTAGGCACCGGCAAACAGCCAGACCTCGACGGTATGGGCCAGCAATATCCCGAATACAGCAATGGTCAGGCGGAAATGGCGGGTCCGGCTCTGCTGCATAGAGCTGAGCGCGCCGCCCAGCCTGATAAGGCTTTCGTGGTGAATGAGTACCGCCGCGATCACGATCAGCAGGTTAAGCAGCGTAACATTCAGCAGGCTGGCGTGGTCGGAAAGCTCCATCGGCAATGACGATTCCGGTTAAGACAAGCGGGACTGACGAGCCTATAGTAACCCCGGATGACCGGGTTGTCTGCCGGGTAATACATTTGTGTGTCAGAGGACGGAGGGGGCGGACCTTGCCCGCCGGGGGGCAGCAGAAGGCCCCGGCACCACCTGGTTGCGGCCCTGCTCCTTGGCCTGGTAAAGGCGCAGGTCCGCGACCGAGAGCAGGTCCTGCAGACTGTCGCCATCCACCCCCAGTTCGGCGACACCCGCGCTCAGTGACAAGGGTATGCGCTCGCCCTTGTGTTCAATGTTGGCTTCCGCCAGTGCCACCCGGATATCTTCGACAACGCCGATGGCGGTGGTGGTGGAGGTATTCACCAGTACCACACCGAACTCCTCGCCCCCCAGCCGGCCGGCCAGGTCGGTGGCCCGCAGACGCCGGCGGAGCAGGTCGGAAAAGAACACCAGGGCACGGTCGCCGGCTTCATGGCCGAAACGGTCATTCACCCGTTTGAAATGGTCCAGGTCGATCACCAGCAGTGAGAGTGGCTGCTGTTCCCGGGAGGCGCGGCTTTTCTCCCGCTCAAAGAACACCTTGATGCGGGAGCGGTTGGGCAGGCCGGTCAGAAAATCCGTCTGGGCCATGCGCAGCAACTGGGTCTCGCTGCGCTCCCGGCTGACTTCGTAGACATGGGAAAACACCGTTATGCAGGCGGTGAGTATCACCATGTTGGCCAGCGACCGGACATCCATGACTGCCAGGTCCCCGCTGAAGCGGACCAGAAAGATAGCGGCCGCCAGGGTGATAAAAAACACTGAAATGGCCAGCCCGGCCCGTCGCCCCAGCAACAGGTGGCTGACCAGGGGAATCAGCAGCACCCAGCCGAAGACGGTGACGGTGGCTGTGGGTGTGGCGATGGCGGCCATCATCGCGGTAAAGAAGGGCAGGATGTACGCCAGTATCCACCGCTCCAGGTAACGGGTGTGGCGGGCCGCATACAGCAGAAAGGCGGAATACAGGGCCATGCTCCACTCGATAATGGCCAGAGGCCATGTGCCTTTCATGGCGTTAAGTGCGCCAAACAGGATGCCGGCGGCAATGGTAATCCACAGCAAAGCGACCAGTACGGCTTTGCGGTGGGGGCGGGCAAGCTGGGTTAGGGTGTCCGGGTAGGCTTCCATAGTATTCGGGCCTGAAGAATTCCTGTGTGAATTGGATCACAACTTAACTGTCGTTAAAATAGCCAGAACGCTTATTTCCCCAACAATTCACCCAATCCCTGCAGGTTTTTCACGTGGCCACACAGGGTCTTGGTCATCATCATGATGGGCGTGGCCAGAATCAGACCCACCGGACCCCAGAGCCAGCCCCAGAACAGCAGCCCGATAAAGATCACCACCGCGTTCACGCTGGAAATGCGTGCGGTGAGCCAGGGGGTGAGCAGGTAGCCCTGGATGCTGGTGATGACCAGTGAAACGCCGGAAACCGCGAGGGCCATATCCAGGGAACCGAACTGGATAAAGGCCGCCGCCCCGGAGCCGATGAACACAAGGAAGGGGCCCAGGTAGGGAATGGCACTGGCGATGCCTGCCAGCACGCCCCACAACAATGACTGCTCCACACCCATCAGCAGGAAGGCGAGCCACGTCAGTACGCCGACAAAAAGCGACCCCAGAAACATCACGAAAATGAACAGGCGCATCTGGTCGTGGAACTCGTTGAGCATGCGGGCGGCCTTGCGCATGCTGTGAAAGTCAGGGCCTGAAAGCCGCACGATCTTGCGTTTGTAGAGCTTGCCGATGGCCAGCACGAAGTACACCAGAAAGATGACGGAGAACAGCTGGGTGGCCAGCACAATGGCCCCGGAGACCCGCTCCATCAGGTAGTCGCGAATGCTGAAAGGTTCGTCCACGATTCTTACCGCCGTGGCCGGTTCGCGGCGGGGTTCGTCCTCATCCTCATCGGATTCGGAGGCGGACTCCTCGATCTCCTTGGCGGCCTCCTCGGCCTTTTCCATCAGGCTTTCGGGCCGGGGTTGCACGGCTTTCTGCTGCTCAAACTGCTGTATCGCGCCGGGAATGCTCTCAACCATTCTGGTGGCTTCCTTTTGCAGGGGCATGGCCGCCAGTGCCAGTATCGCCAGCAGGCCACTGAGCACAAGGGCGGCACTGATCGGGCGCGGAATGCGGATGCGGTCGAGGGCAGAGACCAGCGGATCCAGCGCGTAGCTGATCAGTATGCCAGCCACCAGCGGCAGCAGTACGTCCTGGGCCCAGTCCAGGAAGACAATGACGCCCAGGCCAGCAAGAATGATAAGCGCGATTTGGTGATAATTGATGGCGTCGGCGGCGACCGCGCCAGACTTCTGCTCATCATCCGGTGAAGTCGTGTCTGAAGAACTGCTCATTCCATCCCTGCTCCCTTGAGTGGCCGGTACCTGTATCATGGCAACCGGGCGTCAGCGGGTACAGGTTTGCCGGGGGGGATTAATCATTTGGTAAGGAAGAGCGCCGGCCGCCGCCTGGCAGCCGGCACCGGTCACAGCGGGCTGACCACGTGGCCGCCGTCCACTGTCACCACCGAGCCGGTCATGAACTGGCCGGCGTCACTGGCGAGCAGCAGCATGGCGCCGTTGAGTTCGTCCAGCTGACCGAGCCGGCGCATGGGAACGCCCTTGCGGATGAATTCCTGACCCTGGTCGGTGTCGAAGAAGTCAGCGTTGATTTCGGTCTTGAAGTAACCGGGGGCGATGGCGTTGACGCGAATCTGATAGCGGGCCAGCTCCATGCCCAGGGATTTGGTGAGCTGTACCACCGCCGCCTTGGAAGTGGCATAGTGGCTCAGTCCCTTGCCCACACGCAGTCCGAGGATGGACGCGATATTGACAATGCTGCCGGGCCTGCCGGCCTTTGCCATGCGCTGGCCCGCACACTGGGCGACCCGCCAGACGCCGTCCAGGTTGGTGCCGAGCATGAAGCGCCAGTCTTCCTCACTGATCTCCAGCGCCCGGGCGGCACCGCCGACACCGGCGTTGTTGAGCAGCACATCCACCACACCGAAAGCCTCCTCGGCGGCGTCAAAGGCCGCCTCAACGCTATCGCGGCTGGTCACATCCATGGACACCGCGAGCACGTCACCACCCTCCCTGCGGATGTCCTCGGCAAGCTGGTTGAGTTTCTCCACCCGGCGGGCCCCGATAACAACACGGGCACCCACCTGGCTGCAGATGCGGGCAAAATGGGCGCCAAGGCCACTGGACGCACCAGTGACCATGACGGTTTTGCCCTTGAGCGAAAAGGCGTCAAGGGGATGGCTCATCACAGCACCTCGAACAGTCCGGCTGCGCCCATGCCGCCGCCCACACACATGGTGACCACCACGTATTTCACGCCCCGGCGCCTGCCTTCCAGCAGGGCGTGGCCCACCATGCGGGCGCCGCTCATGCCGTAGGGATGGCCAATGGAGATGGCGCCGCCGTTGACGTTCAGGCGATCATTGGGAATGCCCAGCTTGTCGCGGCAATAGAGCACCTGCACCGCGAAGGCTTCGTTCAGCTCCCACAGGCCGATGTCGTCCACCTTCAGGCCGTGCTGTTTGAGCAGCTTGGGTACCGCGTAGACCGGACCAATGCCCATCTCTTCCGGGTTCAGGCCGGCCACGGCAATACCGCGATACACACCCAGCGGTTGCAGGCCCCGCTGCTCGGCCAGTTTCGAGTCCATCAGTACGCAGGCGCTGGCGCCGTCGGACAGCTGGCTGGCGTTGCCGGCGGTGATGCAGCCGCCCTCGATGACCGGATTCAGGCTTTGCAGGCCTTCGAGGGTGGTGGAAGGACGATTGCCCTCGTCCTTGTCGAGGGTGGCCTGCTCGTAGGTGACTTCTTTCGTTTCCTTGTTCATCACCATTTTGGTGGTGGTTACCGGCACGATCTCGTCATCGAAGAGTCCCTTCTCCTGGGCGGCGGCGGTGCGCTGCTGGGACTGCAGGGAATACTCATCCTGGGCGTCACGGCTGATGCCGTAGACCTTCGCCACGTTTTCCGCCGTTTCCAGCATCGGCATATAGGCGTGTTCGGCGTGTTTGATGACGTTCTCATCCTTTTCGGCGGCCATCCACTCGAAATTCTTCTGCTGTACCCGGGAGATGTTCTCGTGGCCTGCGCCGATGGCCACCTGCTGGCCGTCGATCATGATCTGCTTGGCGGCGGTGGCAATGGCCATCAGGCCGGAGGCGCACTGGCGGTCCATGGTAGTGCCGCTGACTGTGTCCGGCAGGCCGGAGGCCAGCGCGGCCATACGGCCCAGGTTCCAGCCGGCAGTGCCGGAGGGCATGGCGGTGCCCATCACCAGATCCTCGATTTCCGCCGGATCAACCTTGGCGCGCTCAACGGCGGCCCTGATGGCGAAGGAGGCCATGGTGGGGGACTTGGTGTTATTGAACAGGCCCCGGAAGGCCTTGCCAATGGGGGTGCGGGCGGTGGATACGATGACGGCTTCTTTCATGATCTTTCCTCTTGGTCTGAATTGGTGAAATTGGGGTCAGACCCCAATTTCTGACTGGCAGTGGTAAAAGGGGGTCAGATTTTCTCGATCCGGGTTTTGCCCTCGGCTACCAGCTTTTCCAGCAACGGGGCCGGCTGGAACCACATTGTGCCGTATTCGCCGAGGGTGTCGCGATAGTGGCGGATGGTGTTGAGGATCTTTTCCAGGCCGATCTGCTCGGCGTAGTACATGGGGCCCCCCAGCCAGGCGGGGAAGCCATAGCCGTTGATCCACACCAGGTCGATGTCACCGCTGCGCAGGGCGATGCCTTCGTCGAGGATCTGGATGCCCTCATTGATCAGCGTGTACAGGCAGCGATCGTGGATTTCGTCGTTGCCGATTTCGCGGCGCTCGATGCCCAGATCGGCGGCGATCTTCTCTGCCAGCTGGATGACCTCCGGGTCTTCCTTCTTCTCACGGTCTTCATAGATGTAGAAACCGCGACCGGTTTTCTGGCCGTAGCGGCCGAGGTGGTAAAGCTCGTCGGCCAGCTTGCAGTAGCCCGGGTCCTGGCTGATCTCGTCCCGGCGGGACTCCCGCACCAGGTAGCCGACGTCGATACCCGCCAGGTCGTACATGGACAGCACGCCCATGGCCAGGCCGGTAGACGTCATCACGCCATCCACCTGGGCCGGGGTGGCACCTTCCAGTACCAGACGGTGGGCTTCCCGGGCGTAGGGCTCCAGCATGCGGTTGCCGATAAAGCCGAAGCAGACGCCGGAAACCACCGCGACCTTTTTGATGGTCTTCGCCATATCCAGGCAGGTGGCCAGCACATCGTCGGCGGTCTTCCCGCCGCGGACGATTTCCAGAAGCCGCATGACGTTGGCGGGGCTGAAGAAATGCAGGCCGATCACATCCTCGGGACGACCGGTGGAGGCGGCGATTTGGTCCACGTCCAGGGTGGAGGTATTGGAGGCCAGGATGGCGCCGGGCTTGCACACCCTGTCGAGGGTACCGAAGACCTGTTTCTTGACATTCATGCTCTCGAACACGGCTTCAATCACCAGGTCGGCATCACTCAGGTCGTCATAGCTCAGGGTGCCGGACAGCAGTGCCATGCGCTGGTCCATTTCTTCCTGGCTGAGTTTGCCCTTGCTGACGGTGCGCTGGTAGTTCCTGCGGATAACGTCCAGGCCCTTGTCCAGAGCCTCCTGTTTGAGTTCCAGCATTTTCACGGGGATGCCCGCGTTGGCGTAATTCATGGCAATGCCGCCGCCCATGGTGCCGGCGCCGATGACGGCGACCTTATTGATAGGGCGCAACTGAATGTCCGGGCTGATGCCGGGGATGTTGCTGGCTTCCTTTTCGGCCTGCTTTACGTGGTCAAGGGCTTTTTGCTGTTCGGGGGTATAGTGGTCTTGGGGGGTTGTCATGCTGTTTTCCTTTGAATATCCAAGTGGGAAAGCCCGTGCGATGATGAGGCTTGCACAAGGTCGAGAGGCAGGGGGCGGGTAGGTCTTTCCGGGATCGTCGAAAAGAGGGACCTTTTCGACCAGCTACGCCCGCCACGGATGGTGGAAGTGCAGACTCTGCAGGAGCATGAATCTGCCTTGGACGTATACACGGCGTGTCCCGAAAAGACCTACCCGTCCGCCTGGCTCGGAAGGCGACCTTAAAACTGGATCAGAACCAGTCGTTTCGCATATCCAGGTTGTCACGGTTACCGGCACTGAGCAGGCGGGCATAACCCTCCAGTGGTGCCAGTTCCCAGTTCATGAAGTACCGCGCCGCGTGTACCTTGCCCTGATAGAACTTTTCTTCCGCTCCGGAAGCACCGCCAGACAGGGCTTTCTCGGCCACCATGGCCTGTCTGAGCCAGATCCAGCCCACCAGTACCTTGCCGAACATATCCAGGTACAGGGTGGCGTTGGACAGGCCGTGATCCGGATCGGCGGCCAGTTGCTGCTGAAGGTCCGAGGTTACCGACTTCAGGGTATCCAGGGCCTGTGTCAGCTGGCTGGCTAAGGGGCCACAGGAGTGCATGGCCGCGGCTTCGTCCAGGGTGGCCTGGATACGGCGCTGGAATTCGGCGTAGCCGTCACCTCCTTTGGGCCCCAGTTTGCGGCCAAGCAGGTCGATGGC
>JBMCIH010000046.1:0-8819 GCA_048617055.1 Marinobacter sp.
ACCAGGCCGGCACCGGCGGCGGCTTCCTGCAGTATCTCGCCGTGGCCGGCAACGAGAAACCGGTGGTTGCCGTGGGTAGTGGCCGCGAAGATGAAATGGCCGAAACCCTGCTCGGCGCTGGCGCTGCCGACTACCTGAGCAAGGGCCAGCTGGACCGGTGGTCCCTGGGGCGTGCCGTGCGTTGCGCCTGGTTCCGCCAGCAGCTGGAAGACAGTTCCGGGGGCGAGATGGGCCGGGAGGTGGCCAGCGGCTTCATCAACCGCAATCTGTTCTTCGACCGGCTGCAGCAGGCCATACTGAGGGCCGAGCGTGGCAACCACCGGCTGGCGCTGATCCACATCAACCTGGACGACTTCCGCACTGTGAACGAATCCCTGGGCTACCGTCAGGGGGACGAGCTCATGCTCAAGCTCGCCGAGCGGCTGCGCCAGGGCATGAGGCGGGTCGATTCCCTGATGCGTATCGGTGGTGACGAGCTGGCGGTGATTGCCGAGAACGTGGATGACTCGCTGGACCTGTCGCAGATCGTGCGCAAGCTGGTTGCCGCCCTGAACGACCCGGTCACGGTGGCCGGCAATATGGTCGGGGTCACCGCCAGCCTTGGGGTGGCCACCTTCCCGGAAGCGGGTGATACCCCGGAAACCCTGCTGCGGCGGGCCAACCGGGCGATGTTCGAGGCCAAGCGTGACTCGGGCACCAGTTACCGCTTCTACAATCACCAGCTGCATATCTCCGCCGGGCACCAGCTCAGGCTGGAAGGGGACCTGCGCAATGCCCTGCGTTCAGGCGAACTCGAGCTCTACTATCAGCCCCGTATCGACCTGATTACCGGCGAGGTGCGGGGCGTGGAGTGTCTGTTGCGCTGGAATCATCCCGAGCGGGGCCTGGTGATGCCGGATGAGTTCATACCCGCCGCCGAACGCAGCGGGCTGATCGTGCCCATCGGCTACTGGGTGATCGAGCAGGCCTGTGCCCGCCTGCAGGAATCCGCCGACCTGGGGTTTCCGGGGCTGGTGTTTGCGGTCAATCTGTCGTTCCGGCAGTTCCACGACCGCAAGATGACCGAGACCATTTTCCGCATCATCTTCAACGCCAATGTGGACACCAGTCTGCTGGAGCTGGAGCTCACCGAGAGCGCCATGATGCACGACCCGGACTATGCCCGGCGCTGCCTGCGGGAGCTGAGCCAGCTGGGCATCAGCTTTGCCCTGGATGACTTCGGCACCGGTTATTCCTCGCTCACCAACCTCCAGCACCTGCCCATCTCGCTGGTCAAGATCGACAAGTCCTTTGTCCAGGCGCTGGGGGAAACCGGTGACTCGGAACACATCATCCGGGCCATTATCAGCCTGGCCCACAGCCTGCAGATGAGCGTGGTGGCCGAGGGGGTGGAAACCGAGGGCCAGCTGGAATTCCTTCGCGACCAGCACTGCGACGAAGTGCAGGGTTACTACTACGCCCGCCCCATGCCCTGGCCCGATCTGCTGAATTTCCTGCAGGACCGCAATCGCCTCGCTTGCCTGCCGGAGTAAGGCACTGTACCTTTTGCGCTTCGGTTGAAAACAGTCAGCGAGCACCGGCGGAAAACCGGCCGGCGCTCCCCTTTCAGGTAACACAGCATGATCAGCATTCCCGGCCGCATTGCCGAAGAACTCGGTGTTCGCGAACAACAGGTCAACGCCACCATTGCCCTGCTGGACGAGGGGGCCACGGTGCCCTTTATCGCCCGTTACCGCAAGGAGGTCACCGGTGCCCTGGATGACAGCCAGCTGCGAACCCTGGAGGAACGGCTGCGTTACCTGCGGGAGCTGGAAGACCGCCGCGACACCATCCTGCGCAGCATCGACGAGCAGGGCAAGCTGACCGACGAGCTCAGGGCCGCCATCGACGCGGCCGACACCAAGAACCGCCTCGAAGACCTCTACCTGCCCTACAAACCCAAGCGGCGCACGAAGGCCCAGATTGCCCGGGAAGCCGGTCTTGAGCCGCTGGCCGACAGCCTCTATGACGACCCCTTGCTCGATCCGGAAACCGAGGCAGCCGGCTATCTCAACCCGGAAGCCGGCGTGGAGGACGTCAAGGCGGCGCTGGAAGGCGCCCGCAATATCCTGATGGAGCGGTTTGCGGAAGATGCGGAACTGCTGGGCCGGCTGCGGGACTACCTGTGGAACGAAGGCCACCTCAGGGTAACGGTGATCGAGGGCAAGGAAAACGAAGGCGCCAAGTTCCGGGACTACTTCGATCACCAGGAACCTCTGAAGAAGATGCCCTCGCACCGGGCGCTGGCCGTCCTGCGGGGGCGTAACGAAGGCATTCTCACCTATGCCATTACCGTGGAGGGGGAGAGTGAGGACCGCCGTGTACCCCATCCGGCGGAGGCGAAGATCGCTGCCCGCTGGAACATCCGCGACCAGGGCCGCCCGGCCGACCGCTGGCTGGCGGAGGTGGTGCGCTGGACCTGGCGGGTCAAGCTGTCCACCCAGCTGGAAACCGACCTGATGGCACAGGTGCGGGAAGCCGCCGAGGCGGAGGCCATCCAGGTCTTTGCCAACAACCTCAAGGACCTGCTCCTGCTGGCTCCGGCGGGGCCCAGGCCCACCCTGGGCCTGGACCCGGGCCTGCGTACCGGGGTGAAGGTGGCCATTATCGACGGCACCGGGCAGGTGGCCGGCCACGGCGCCATCTACCCCCATGCACCGAAAAACCAGTGGGACCAGTCCATCGAGCAGCTGGCCGGATGGTGTCGCCAGCACCACATCGAACTGGTGGCCATTGGCAACGGTACCGCCTCCCGGGAAACCGAAAAGCTGGTGGCCGACCTGTGCAAGCGCTATCCGGAGCTGAAGCTCAACCGCATCGTGGTGAGTGAGTCCGGCGCGTCCATCTATTCCGCGTCCGAGTTCGCCTCCCGGGAACTGCCGGACCTGGACGTCACCATCCGCGGCGCCGTGTCCATCGCCCGCCGGCTGCAGGACCCGCTGGCGGAAATGGTCAAGATCGAACCCAAATCCATCGGTGTGGGCCAGTACCAGCATGATGTGTCCCAGGTGCAGCTGGCCCGCAGCCTCGACGCGGTGGTGGAGGACTGCGTCAACGGCGTTGGCGTGGACCTCAATACCGCCTCCGCCCCGCTGCTGGCCCGGGTCTCGGGCCTCAACCCGGGCACCGCCGAGAATATCATCGAGTTCCGCAGCCGCAACGGCGGTTTCCGCACCCGCCAGCAATTGCTGGAAGTGCCCCGGCTGGGGCCGAAGACCTTCGAGCAGGCGGCGGGCTTTCTGCGGATCAGCCGGGGCGAGAACCCGCTGGACCGTTCCGCCGTGCACCCGGAAGCCTATGGGGTGGTGGAAGCCATTGCCGCCAGGAACGGGCGCAGGGTGTCGGACCTGATCGGGGACGTCAGCTTCCTGCGCAGCCTCAAGCCGGAGGATTACGTCACCGACCGTTTCGGTGTGCCCACCATCCGGGACATTATTGCCGAACTGGAGAAGCCCGGTCGCGATCCGCGGCCGGAATTCCGCTTCGCCAGCTTCCAGGAGGGGGTGGAAACCCTCAGTGACCTCAAGCCCGGCATGACCCTGGAAGGCACGGTCACCAACGTCACCAACTTCGGCGCCTTTGTGGACATTGGCGTGCACCAGGACGGCCTGGTCCATATTTCCGCCCTCTCCCACGACTTTGTGAAGGACCCGCGGGAGGTGGTGAAAACCGGCGATATCATCAAGGTCAAGGTGATGGAGGTGGACATTCCCCGCAAGCGGATCGGCCTGTCCATGCGCCTGGACGACAAGCCCGGCGAGAGCAACCGGCCGGAGCGGGGGCAACGGGACCGCAGGAGCTCCGGGAAGCCCCGCCAGGGCGCGGGCCCGCAGCCGAACGCCGGCCAGTCGCAGCAACCGCAGGGTGCCATGGCCGGTGCACTGGCACAGGCCCTGGCCTCCGCCCGCAAGGGCAAGCGCTAACCGATCACAGGCGGCGGCTTGCCGCCGTCTCCGTGCTACAGTTGTCCGGAGCGGTCAAGATCGCTCACCGGGTGATCAGAGGAGTTGAACATGGGTGCTTCGCGCCACCGGCTGTTTTCACAGCTTTCCGCCCGTGACTGGGACGGCTTCCTCAAGGGTGCCGAGAAAGAGGGACTGCGGGTTGACCGCGACGGTTTCATCGCCCAGACCCCGCACCCGGAGGCCCTGGGCTCGGCGCTGACCCACCCGCGCATCACCACCGACTACTCAGAGGCCCTGCTGGAACTGATCACGCCAGTGTGCCGCAGCACCGGGGAGATGCTCGACTCACTGCGGGACATCCACTGGTTCGTGCACCAGCACCTGGGGGACGAGGTGCTCTGGTCCGCCAGTATGCCCTGCGAGCTCGACGGCGACAGCAGCATTCCCATCGCCGAGTACGGCAGCTCCCACATCGGCCAGCTCAAGCACGTCTACCGCCAGGGGCTGGCGGTGCGCTACGGCCGCATGATGCAGAGCATCGCCGGCGCCCATTACAACCTGTCGCTGCCGGACAGTTTCTGGCTGAAATGGCAGCAGCTGCTGGACAACCGGCAGGCCCTGCAGGATTTCAAGTCTGACCAGTATTTCTGGCTGATCCGCAATTTCCGCCGTGGCAGCTGGCTGCTGATGCTGCTGTTCGGGGCCTCGCCGGCCCTGGACGCCAGTTTTGTGAAAAACGTCAATCACCAGCTGATGCGGTTCAGCGACGACACCTGGTACGGCCCCCACGCCACGTCCCTGCGGATGGGGGATCTGGGCTACCATAACAACGCCCAGTCGTCCCTCAACATCTGTTTCAACGAACTGAAAACCTACACCGAGACCCTGGAGCGGGCCATCCACACCAGCTGGCCGGAATACGAGAAGATCGGCACGCGCCGGGGTGACCGGTTTATTCAGATCAACACCAGCATCCTGCAGATCGAGAACGAGTATTACAGTGCCGTGCGCCCCAAGCGCACCACCAAGCGGGGAGAGAAGCCCATACAGGCCCTCGAGAGCCGGGGCGTGGAGTATATCGAGGTACGCTGCCTCGACCTGGATCCCTTCTCGCCGCTGGGGCTCAACGCGCCCCAGGTGGACTTCCTGGACCTGTTCCTGCTGGGCTGCCTGCTGCAGGACAGCCCGCGCATCGGTGATGCGGAGTGCGAGCTGCTGGACGACAACTATACCGATGTGGTCAACGAAGGCCGCAATCCCGGGCTGAAGATCACCCGGTGCGACCGCTCGCTGGCCGTCACTGACGCCGGCCGTGAGGCCCTGGACGAACTGGATGCCCTGGCAGAACAGCTGGACCAGTGGCAGGGCGGCTCACAGTACCGGCAGGCCCTGGCTGTCCAGCGGGAAAAGCTGGAACACCCCTCGCTGCTGCCTTCAGCCCGGGTACTGGATGCCATGGAGGCAACCGGCCGCGGACACCGGGAGTGGACCCTGGAGCTGTCGCGGGAACATCAGCGCAACCTGCGTGAGGCCGTGCCGGACGAAGGCGTGCGCGCCGAATTCGAACGGATGACCCGGACTTCCCTGGAGGAGCAGCGGGCCATGGAGCGCGCCGACAGCGACAGCTTCGAACACTTCCTGGAGAACTATCTGGCCAGTTGAGGGTCACAGGGCCCACCGTCACACAGTAGGTCAGCTAATTAACCAAACGGGACACTAGCGCTGAATCACGAAGGTAGTGAACAGCACGTCGACGATTTCCTCACCGGTCTGCTGCTCTTCCAGCACCTGGTTCATCCGCTCGCGGGCCTGCTGGCGGAGCGCCTGCTGGCCATCGGAGGAAGAAATTGTCTCCAGGTCCGTCCGTTCACCAAAAAGCATGACCAGTTCATGGCGTAGCCGGGGCATGTGGGTTTCAATGGCATCGCGGGCGGTTTCCGAGCCAACCCGCAGGGTGACATCGGCTTTCAGGTAACGCAGCCGCTCGGTGGGCTCACCGATGTGAGTGACGAACGAGGGTTTCATCTCCACATAGTCGGTGTAGGCCGGGGTGCTCGTTTCCTCTCCCTCGCCGGTGGCGTCTTCATCCTGGGCGGTGGAGGTCACAGGCATGGCGGCTGCCAGCAGCAGGGCCAGCCAGAATACGAAGTATCGATTCATTGTCGGTTTCTTGAGTCACATTAAGAGATTGTCTGGTCGCAGAATAGCAGGACCCGCCGGCGGATGCAGCCATTGCGGGCCTGGAGGCCAGGTCTATCGGGAGGTCGTTTAACAGATGCGCAGACTGGTATTTCTCCTTGCTTTCCTGGTGCCGGCGGGCCTGCTGGCCGTGGCGTTCTATATGGAGTACGTCATGGGGCTGGAGCCCTGCCCCCTGTGCTGGCTGCAGCGGTTCGCCTTCATGGCGGTGGCGGCGGTGGCACTGGTGGCGTTACTCCATAACCCCGGTAATGTCGGCGGGCGCATCTATGGCCTGTTGCTGGCGCTCACGGCCGGTACGGGCGCGGGCCTGGCGGGGCGCCAGCTCTGGCTTCAGAGCCTGCCGGAGGACGAGGTGCCGGCCTGCGGCACCTCGGTAGACTATATGCTGGAGGTCTTTCCCCTGATGGATGTGCTGGCCATGGCGATCAAGGGCACCGGCGACTGTGCCAAGGTGGTCTGGACCTTCCTGGGGCTGAGTATTCCCGGCTGGACCGCCGTGTTCTTCACCCTGATCGCACTGGCTGGGCTGGCAGTTCTGGCTGGCTTTATCCGGCCGTCGTCCGCGGTCCGCTGACGGGAAACACCGTTTTACACGGCATGTGCTGACAGGCGCCTGACGCGTCTGGCGCCGGGTCTCGCCGGGGTTTTTCCCGGTTCCGCAGCGCCCGGGTATGGCATGGGGATAATATGCTTTTCGTGCTTGCCCGCTCACTTAAAACTGGGGTAACTTTGTTCTTTGTGCATACGACGACAAGACCGGCCGGGGAGGCACCATGTTAGACAATTGCCGTAACGCGAAGGAGCGCTGGGGTGGGGTACACCAGCTGATTGACCGCTGGCTGAAAGAACGCCAGGAGCTGCTGGTGCAATACTGCGAACTTTCGGACAGTGCCAGAAACACCCCGTCGGAAGACCTGGGCAGGAAGCTGGAGCGGTTGTGCCAGGTGCTGGTGGACTATACCTCCGCCGGCCATTTCGAGGTCTACGATCAGCTGATCGAAGAGGCCCGTGAGTTTGATGACGGCGGTGTCGAGCTGGCCAGCCGCCTCTATCCCCGTATCAGCGCGACCACCGAGGTGGTGCTGGACTTCAACGAGCGAATTGACGGCAAGCGCCCGGCCGAGTCCGAAATGGACGACCTGATGGCGGAACTCTCCCGGCTCGGCGAGGTGCTGGAAACCCGGTTTGAACTGGAGGATTTCCTGATCGAGCACCTGCACAATGCCCATGCGGACCAGGTGCCCTCATCGGCCTGAGTGCCGGTGCCGGTTGAAGCAGAAACGCAAAGGGCGGCTCCACGGAGCCGCCCTTTGGTGTTTTGGCCCTGCCGGAACCGGACGATTACTCCTCCGGGTTGACCTCCAGCAGTTCCACATCAAACACCAGAGTCTCATTGGGTCCGATGCTCATGTTGCCGCCCGGGCCGTAGGCCAGGTCGGAGGGAATGTACAGCTTGAAACGGCTGCCTTCCTTCATCAGCTGAAGGCCCTCTGTCCAGCCGTCGATCACCTGGTTCAGACGGAAAGTGACCGGTTCGCCCCGCTCCCGTGAGCTGTCGAATACCTCGCCGGACAGCAGCTCACCGGTATAGTGAACCTTGACTTCATCCTCCGGCCCGGGCTGCACGCCGTCGCCTTCCTCGAGCACCTCGTACTGCAGGCCGGAGTCGGTGGTCTTCACGTCCTCCCGCCCGGCATTTTCCGCCAGAAACTCTTCCCCGGCCTCCCGGTTGGCGCTGGCCGCCTGGTCCGCTTCCTGCTGCTGCTGGCTCTGCAGTTCCTGCTGGTAGGCCTGCATGGCGTCCTGGATTTCCTGCCGGCTGAGGCGAACCGCCTCCTCGTCATCGGCGTGGGCATGGCGGAAGCCTTCGATAAACTGCTCCAGCTTCAGGTCGGGCAGGTCGTTCTTCATGCGTTCCGCGAACACCAGGCCCATGCCGTAACTGACCTTTTCATTGTTGGTTTCCAGCGGGGCTTCGGTGACTTCCGGTTTCTGGTTGCCGGTGGAGCACCCGGCAAGGAGGCCGGCAACGGAAAGGGCAATGACCGTTTTCTTCATAATGGTTCCTGTCACAATGGTTTTATGTGGTTCGGATCAGACGCCAAAGGTAACCCCTTTGCAACGGTGATACTACTGAAAGCGTCGTAATTTCGCAGCGGCATCGGCCCATCAGCTGCCATTTCCGGGGTAGTCGGGGTCCAGGGCGAAGGGGGCGGTGTAGGGGGCGCCCAGATTCTGGTCGCGGCCCCCCTCCTGCGGCGATGTCGGCCTGGTCTCATCGCCCGGCTCAATGGCTAGGGTATTCCAGGGTCCTTCTTCCGGAGGCTCGTCGGCGTAATGCCAGTTGCCGCTGGAGTCCTGCCACTTGAACACAATGTCCGGGCCCTCTGGCGCCACCGGTGCGGGCACCATGGCCTCGAACGGCGTCAGGGCCGCGGCCTCTTTGGCAACCTCGGTGGACTCGGTCTCAGGCTCCGGCGCCTTCACACCAAAGAAGATCAGCGCCAGCAGCAGGCCCAGCGCCGGAAAGGCCAGCCGGATCAGCCAGCGGGTCATGCCGGCCTCGCTCCGCCAGAGAGGGCGCCGGCTGCAGGTTCTTCAGCAACCCGCTTGATGAGTTTTGCCAGTTGCCTGATCATGGGCTGGGTTCTTTCGTTGAGGCCGGCGGCGCTA
>JBMCIH010000047.1:0-8778 GCA_048617055.1 Marinobacter sp.
CCGGGCGAGGCCAGGCCCCGGCGCCTGTACGTGATTCCGGTATCCAACAGGCCGTTCTTCCCCGCCCAGGTGCAGCCGGTTATGGTCGATCAGAACCCCTGGCAGGAAACCCTCAAGCGGGTGGGTGATACCGACCATCGCATGCTGGGCATCTGCTACGTGGAGGATCCGGACCCGGAACGCACCATTCCTGCCAGCGAGGAACTGGAAACCATGGGCTGTGCGGTGCGGGTACACCATGCCCAGGAGGACAGTGGCAAGGTACAGTTCATAGCCCAGGGCCTGACCCGGTTCCGCATCACCCAGTGGCTGCGCCGCAAGCCGCCCTACCTGGTGGAAGTGGAGTACCCGGAAGAGCCGGAGGAACCGGCGGACGAACTCAAGGCCTATACCCTGGCCATCATCAGCGCCATCAAGGAGCTGCTGCGTTCAAACCCCCTGTACGGCGAAGACATCAAGCAGTACCTGTCCCGCTTCGGCCCGGACGACAGCTCACCGCTGGCGGACTTCGGGGCCTCCATGACCAGTGCACCGGGCCGCGAGTTGCAGGACATTCTGGACACAGTGCCCCTGCTGCGCCGCATGGAACGGGTGCTGATCCTGATGCGCAAGGAGCAGGAGGTGGCCCGCCTGCAGGCGGAGATCAACGAGGAGGTCAACGACAAGGTCCAGAAGCACCAGCGGGAATTCTTCCTGCGGGAGCAGCTCAAGGTCATCCAGCGGGAGCTGGGCGTGGCCAAGGACGACAAGACCGCCGATGTGGAACGCTTCCAGGCGCGGATGAAAAAGCTTGAGCCCACCGAAGAGGTACAGGCCAAGTTCGAGGAAGAAGTGCAGAAGCTGCAGGTGCTGGAGCAGGGTTCGCCGGAGTATGGCGTGACCCGCAACTATCTGGACTGGATCACCCAGGTGCCCTGGGGCATCACCTCGGAGGACCATTTCGATCTTGACCATGCCCGCAAGGTGCTCGACCGGGACCACGACGGTCTTGGTGACGTCAAGGACCGCATCGTGGAGTTCCTTGCCGAGGGCACCTTCAAGAGTGAGATCTCCGGTTCGATCCTGCTGCTGGTGGGCCCGCCCGGCGTGGGCAAGACGTCCATCGGCCGCTCGGTGGCGGAAGCCCTGGGCCGTGAATTCTACCGCTTCAGCCTGGGGGGCATGCGTGACGAGGCCGAGATCAAGGGCCATCGCCGCACCTACATCGGCGCCATGCCCGGCAAGTTCGTACAGGCACTGAAGGACGCGAAAGTGTCCAACCCGGTGATCATGCTGGATGAGATCGACAAGATCGGCTCCTCCTTCCAGGGCGACCCGGCCTCGGCCCTGCTGGAGACCCTGGACCCGGAACAGAACAGGGATTTCCTGGACCACTACCTGGACGTCCGTCTGGACCTGTCGAAGGTGCTGTTCATCTGCACCGCCAACCAGCTGGATACCATTCCCCGGCCCCTGCTGGACCGGATGGACACCATCCGCCTGTCCGGCTACATCACCGAGGAAAAGCTGGCCATCGCCAAGCACCACCTGCTGCCCCGCCTGCTCAAGCGGGCCAGGCTGCTGAAGAAACAGCTCAACATCTCCGACGCCGCCCTGCGCCAGGTGATCGAGGGCTACGCCCGGGAAGCCGGGGTGCGGAATCTGGAAAAGCAGCTCCACAAGATCATCCGCAAGGGCATCGTGAAGCTGCTGGAGAACCCGGACAAACCGGTCAAGGTGGGCGTGCCCGATCTGGAGAGCTACCTGGGCCAGCCCGCCTTCCGCAAGGAGAAAGCCCTCAAGGGCGTGGGCGTGGTCACCGGCCTGGCCTGGACCTCCATGGGTGGCGCCACCCTGAGTATCGAGGCGTCCCGCATCCACAGTAACCAGCGCGGCTTCAAGCTCACCGGCCAGCTGGGGGATGTGATGAAGGAGTCCGCCGACATTGCCTACAGCTACGTATCCTCCAACCTGAAACGGCTGAAGGGCGACCCGGCCTTCTTCGACAAGTCCTTCGTGCACCTGCACGTACCGGAAGGGGCAACGCCGAAGGACGGCCCCAGTGCCGGCGTCACCATGGCCACAGCGCTGCTGTCCATCGCCCGCCGGGAAGCACCGGCCCAGAACATCGCCATGACCGGCGAACTGACCCTCACCGGCCACGTATTGCCCGTCGGTGGCATCCGGGAAAAGGTCATAGCCGCCCGGCGCCAGAAGATCACCACCCTGATGCTGCCGGAAGCCAACCGGGGTGATTACGACGAGCTGCCGGACTACCTGAAAACCGGCCTGACCGTGCACTTCGCCAGGCACTACAACGACGTCTACCAGGTGGTGTTCGGCAACAAGCCAAAGAAAGGAGCCAGCGTACACTGAGGCATTGCGGAAAACGGGCCCAGAAAATGGGGTCAGACCCCAATTTTGAAAATCAAAATTGGGGTCTGACCCCATTTTCTGGACCGGCCCCGTTTTTGATGTTTACCAGATAATGGCGATGTCCCCGCGCTGGATGTTCTCCAGCGCGCCGTGCTCGGGAATCAGGCCGTTGGCGTATTCCGGGAACACGTTGTCCAGGGTGACTTCAGTGTCGGCGTCCACCAGCTCCGGTGTGGCGCCGAGGCTGTCAAAGTGTTCATTGCTGCGGTAGAGCTCCAGGGTATCCCCCGGCCGCAGGCCGGAAGTAGCGCCGGTCTCAAGAGTGACCTTCTGCCCGTCCACCCGGGTGACCCGGACCATGAACGGCTGGCAGGACAACGCGTCCCGGATGTCCGCGCCCATCTCGTCGATGGTTGCGGCCACCGCCTCGCCGAACTCCGTATCGCGGAACGCTACCGAGCCAAAACCGACGGATGCGCCCTTGCCGGCGTCCCAGCGGCCGCTGGTTTCGAACCGCTTCTGATAGACCGGCGACCCACTGAAGCCGTCAAAAATCATCATATCCGCCACAAACCGTCGGTTCTGGTTGGTGGCCCCCAGCCCGCGACCGATCTTGTGCAGCACGGAACTGCCCCAGGCGGACGGCTTCTCAACGCCGATGTCGCGGATCACCCCGGCCACCACAAACTGGGCACCCAGCTCCCGGGCCACCTCGGTGACATTGGTCAGCCGGTTGTCGAACTGTCGCCCGGTGGGCGCATTGATCACATCCGGATACAGCTGCGTGGTGGCCGCCTTGAGCACCTGGAGATTGCCATGAGCCTGCAAGCCCGCCTGCAGCATCTGCGGCAGCACTTCACCGGCATCGTCCAGCCGGCCGTGACGGGTCTGGTCCGGGTCCTGCACCGTGAATCCGGTGACCGCAACCCGCTTTTTCAGACTTGCCGCATCGCCCACATGGCAGTTGCCGGCTTCCTCGGAAACCTCCGCCCGCACCGTGAGACGCAGGGTATTCCCCATCTGCCGCTCGTCGATCACCTGGACATTGCTGGCCCGGCTGCTGGAGGCTACGGTAAGCCGGGAGTTGGTGACCTGGCCATCTTCCACCGTGTCCTCGCTGCGGATACGGGCATCGTACTGCAGGGAAATATCCCGCAGTGCGGCCTTGCGGGCCTCGGCCCGGGCTGCGTCCAGGTCACCCCCGCGTACGGTGGCGATACCGGTGCCTTCCAGCGTAACGGCACCGGCGGCGCTCGCCAGGCCCAGTAGCAGCACTGCTGCCAGGGTTCGGACTATCAACGTCATGGGACCTGCCATCAGTCGAGGTAATAGAGAGAGTCGGTGCCTTCCCGGCTGATCACATCACCGGCGGCATCATTGCCACGGGGCAGGGGGACCGGGCACTGGCTGGCCACGTCCCGGTCACTCACCCGGGAAACGCACTCGCGGAAGCGCGGCTCCAGCTTCAGCTCCATGACCGTCTCCACCACGCCGTCGCTGTGCTCGTTAACCGCCACCAGCTTGGCCCCGCGGATATAACTGTCCACATAGGTGCGGAACATATCGTTGCGGGACACGAAGTCACTGACCGTAGAGCTGCCGTAGATCACGGTGCCATAGACCCGCTCCGCCAGGTTGCGGTAGGCGTCCAGTTGCGAGGCCCGGCGCGCCATCAGGCGTTTGCGGGTATCGAGGCGGTCGGCAGCCGCGTCTTCGTAGGTGCCGAATCCGCTGACCCGGACCACCACCGGTTCAAAATCCCGCTGGTTGTCTTTCAGTTCGCCGCGTTCTTCATAATGGTAAAAGCCGCCGCTCCTGGCGCAGCCGGACAGGACCACGACGGCAAGGAGGGCGATCAGGACTGACTTCATGGGGCAAGACTCCGGTTAGGCTGCCAGATACTTTTCTGCCCTACCCCATGAAAAAATCGGGCCATGTTACCCATACCTCTGAATTTCCGGGCTTTACCCGAAAACACCAGCAGCATCGAGTGGCCGGGCGGCAATCTCTCGCCGCCTTTACAAACCGGTACATTCGGTAACTCGCCAAAAGCTGAACCCGTTCATAAAATTCAATAACCTTGTTAACGCGAGTTAATACTTTCCGCATCAACCCGTTAACCAGGTACGCAACATGAAAGTCAGTCGTCTTGCCCTGGCAGTAGCACTCTCTGCCGCCTCAACCTCGGCCCTGGCTGCACCCCAGGCCTTCAATACCGCCCGCTCGTTCGCCATGGGCGGCACCGGCGTTGCCATCGCCCATCCCACCACCGCCAATACCGCCAACCCGGCCATGCTGGCGGCGGAGCAGCATGAGTGGGCCGATGACTTCGGCGTGATTATTCCCGCGGTCAACGCCCGTTTCGCCGACGAAGAAGAGGTGATCGACCAGATCGACGACATCCAGGACACCATTGACGTCTACAATGACCAGACCGTTATGGACCCCGCATCCGCCCAGGCCGAAGCCCGGGAGCTGTATGACCAGCTGGAAGCCCTTGAACGCGACACCATGCGAGTCGATGCCGCCGCAGGCCTGAGTCTGGCGGTTCCCGGGCAGAAGCTGGCAGTGGGCGTCTTCACCAATGCCAGTGCGCGCATGACCGCCCGCGGCAACGTCAGCGACAGCGACCTCCAGCGCCTGCAGGATGCCATTGACGGCACCAACCTGGGCTCACTGGACGGCGATCTGGACTCCTCGGGCCATGTACTGGCCTCCGCTGTCGTCGAAGCAGGCGTCAGCCTGGGCCGGTCATTCGACTTTGGCCTGGAAAACCCGGTGCAGCTGGGAGTTGCTCCCAAGTACGTGCAACTGCGGACTTACCAGTACACCCAGCTGATCGACAATTTCGACGAAGACGACTTTGACAACGGCAACTATGAGTCCTCCAAAAGCGGCTTCAACCTGGACCTGGGCGCGGCCTATGCGTTCGGTGAAGACCGGCAGTGGAATGCCGGCCTGGCCGTCAGGAACCTGGTGCCCATGGACCTCGACTCCGAGTACGACCCCACCCGGGGCGAAGACGAACACACCCTGGAGCTGAACCCCATGGTCACCGCAGGCATCGCCCATAGCGGCGAATACCACGTGCTGACCGCCGAGGCAGAGCTGACCGAGCGCAAGGCCTTCGGTTACGGCGACGACACCCAGTGGGTTGCCGTCGGTGCCGAGTTCGACGCCTTCCGGTTTGCCCAGCTTCGCCTTGGCGCACGCCAGAACCTGGCCAGCAACAGCGACAACAGTGGCATAGAGGAAGACACCCAGTTCTCCGCCGGCGTTGGCCTGTCACCCTTCGGCGCCCGGCTGGATATCGCCGCGCTGGTGAGCGATGCCGAGGTGGGCGGCGCCATCGAACTGGGCATGGCATTCTGACTGCCCTGCGCGTTGTGTGACCTTCAGGCCCGCCACCATGGCGGGCTTTCTTTTGCCTGTTCCCCGGCAGCCCCTCATAATCACCCCTTCCATACAAACGATCATGGCCTTCTGACTTCATGGAAATCTATCTTGTTGGCGGCGCGGTCCGGGACGAACTGCTGGGCATTCCGGTCAAGGACCGGGACTGGGTGGTGGTTGGCGCCACCCCGCAGGAGATGCTGGCAAAGGGCTACAAACAGGTGGGCGCAGACTTTCCCGTTTTCCTGCACCCGGAGACCCGGGAAGAATATGCCCTTGCCCGCACCGAGCGGAAACAGGGCCGCGGCTATCACGGCTTCACCGTCTACAGCGCGCCGGATGTCACCCTGGAAGACGACCTGCGGCGCCGGGACCTGACCATCAACGCCATGGCCCGTGCCCAGAACGGCACCCTGGTGGACCCCTTCGGTGGCCGGAAAGACCTGCAGGACCGGCAGCTGCGGCATGTTTCACCGGCCTTCGCCGAGGATCCGCTGCGTATCCTGCGCACCGCCCGTTTCGCGGCCCGGTTCCATCACCTGGGGTTCCGGGTAGCGGATGACACCATGGCCCTGATGCAGCAGATGGTGAGTGAGGGAGAGGTCCGCGACCTGGTACCGGAACGGGTGTGGCAGGAGATTCAGCGGGCGCTCCACGAAGTCACGCCGGCGACCTTCTTTGAAGTCCTCCGGGACACCGGCGCCCTTCGCGACCTGATCCCGGAACTGGCCGACGATGACCACAGGTTCGGTGCCGGCACCGGTGCACTGGCCACCGCCTCGGCCCAGGATCTGGAAACGGAATGTCGCTTTGCGGGCCTGTTGCACCCGCTGACACCAGACCAAGTGGAAACCCGGTCCGCGGCACTGAAAGCGCCGAATGGCTGCCGGGACCTGGCGGAGCTGGTGGTCAGGCTGGGCCCGCTGGTACAGCAACCGTCCCTGACGGCCGATCAGGCACTCCAGCTGTTCGACCGGGCCGATGCCTGGCGCCGGCCGGAGCGCTTCGGGCAGCTGCTCGCCACCCTTGCCTGCCTGCCCGGCGGCATCTCGCCAGAGGTGCGGTCAGACCTGGAACAGGCCCTGGAACAGGCACGGGCGGTGGATGCCCGGGCATTGATGGCGCGGGGATTTAAAGGCAGGGAACTGGGGGAGGCTATAGGACGCGAGCGTCGCCAGATCATTGCCCGGGTGCTGGAGTAAGTTCCGGCTTTGCTCACCTGGCTGTTACGCAAAGCCAACCCGGCACCTCGCGGTCCTGGAAGATATTGCCTGCCACACCGAACCTGATTATGCCCGCTTCAAGAAATTAGATAGAATTTGCGTTCCCCATTACCTAAAGCAGATTGTCTGATCCGGTACCCGGTGGAGGCCTTTCGTAGCAGCACCATGGAGGGTCCGGTACAGGACGTACCGTGAATTGCAGCGGAGAAAGGCCCCCACCGGGTGCCGAGCCCCCGAAGCCTGAAACCCTCAGGGGCCACAACAAACAACCGGAGACCCCCAAAATGCAAGACGTAGTCATAGCCGCGGCAAAACGCACCGCCATCGGTACCTTTGGCGGTGGCCTTTCCAGCCTGAAGGCGAGCGAACTCGGAACGGCCGTGATCAAGGCCGTACTGGAAGAGACCGGCGTTGCCCCCGACCAGATCAACGAAGTTATCCTGGGCCAGGTGCTGACTGCCGGCTGCGGCCAGAACCCGGCCCGGCAGGCCTCCATCAATGCCGGCATTCCGGCCTCGGTGCCCGCCATGACTATCAACAAGGTCTGCGGTTCCGGCCTCAAGGCCGTGCACATGGCCGTTCAGGCCATCCAGTGCGGCGATGCCGAGATCATCCTTGCCGGTGGCCAGGAGAGCATGAGCCAGTCACCCCACGTGGTGCCCAACAGCCGCAACGGCCAGCGCATGGGCAACTGGACCATGATCGACACCATGATCAACGATGGCCTGATGGACGCCTTTAACGATTACCACATGGGCGTCACCGCCGAGAACATCGCCGAGAAGTACGGCATCAGCCGTCAGGAGCAGGACGAGTTCGCCGCCCTGTCACAGCAGAAGGCCGCCGCCGCCCGCGCCGAGGGCCGTTTCGACAGCCAGATCGTGCCCATCACCATTCCCCAGCGCAAGGGTGACCCGGTGGTGGTGGACCAGGACGAAGGCCCCCGGGACGGCACCACTGCCGAAGGCCTGGGCAAGCTCAAGGCCGCCTTCAAGAAGGACGGCACCGTCACCGCCGGCAATGCATCCTCCCTCAACGACGGTGCCGCCGTGGTGCTGGTGTGCAGTGCCGCCAAGGCGAAGGAACTGGGCCTGACACCGCTGGCCACCATCAAGGGTTACGCGAGCGCGGGCGTCGACCCGGCCATCATGGGCACCGGCCCGATTCCCGCCAGCCAGCGCTGCCTCAAGCGGGCCGGCTGGACCGTGGACGACCTGGACCTGGTGGAAGCCAACGAAGCCTTTGCCGCCCAGGCCATCTCCGTGCATCGGGACATGGGCTGGGACATCAGCAAGGTGAACGTCAACGGCGGCGCCATCGCCCTGGGCCACCCCATCGGAGCATCCGGCTGCCGTGTGCTGGTAACTCTGCTGCACGAGATGCAGCGCCGTGACGCGAAGAAGGGCCTGGCCACTCTGTGCATCGGTGGCGGCATGGGAGTCGCCCTGGCGGTTGAGCGCTGACAGCCCCCGTGCTCAACATCGTGCTCTATGAGCCGGAGATACCGCCGAACACCGGCAATATCATCCGGCTCTGCGCCAACACCGGCTGCCGGCTGCATCTGATCGAGCCCCTGGGGTTCACCCTGGAGGACAAGCAGATGCGCCGGGCGGGCCTGGACTACAGTGAGTATGCCCGCGTCAGGGTCCACGAAAGCTACCAGGCCTTTCTGGAAGCGGAGCAGCCCGGGCGACTGTTCGGCCTGACCACCAAAGGCAGCCGGCCCTATCATCAGGTGGCCTTCGAGCCGGGGGACTACCTGATGTTCGGCCCGGAAACCCGGGGCCTGCCAGCCGATATCCGCGAG
>JBMCIH010000048.1:0-8762 GCA_048617055.1 Marinobacter sp.
GATGACGGCAAGGACCTGCCCCTGGGCGAGCCCGGTGAGCTGTGTGTCAAGGGCCCCCAGGTCATGCGCGGCTACTGGCAGCGTCCCGAGGAAACCCAGAAGTCCTTCACCGAGGACGGTTACCTGCGCACCGGTGACATCGCCGTGATCCAGGAAGACGGCTATATCCGCATTGTCGACCGCAAGAAGGACATGATCATCGTGTCCGGTTTCAACGTCTACCCGAATGAGGTGGAAGACGTGGTCAGCGGTCATCCGAAGGTGCTGGAATGCGCCGCCGTGGGCGTGCCCGACGAGAAGAGCGGCGAGGCCGTCAAGGTGTTCCTGGTGCCTTCCGACCCGAGCCTGAAGGAAGACGAGCTCAAGGAGTTCTGCCGTGAGCGCCTGACCGCCTACAAGGTGCCCAAGGCGTTCGAGTTCCGCGAGGAGCTGCCCAAAACCAACGTGGGCAAGATCCTGCGGCGGGAACTGCGGGACGAGGAGCTGAAGAAGAACGGGTAACACACCGGTTCCTGCTTCCGCAAAGCCCTGCCTCCGGCAGGGCTTTTTTCGTCCCGGGCCAACCTCCGTTACAATACCCGCCTCCATCGAGCAACCGAGCCTTTCATGAGCCATACCCCTTCCGGCACCGACGCCACCGCTGCACCCGCGCTGACGGTGGACCAGATCCGCCGCCAGCTTGGTGACTGCAACCAGCGCGAGACCGCCCGTATCCTGCGGCTGCTGGCGAAGACCCGCAACCGGCCTGATGAGCAGCAACTGGCCCGGATCAACCGGTGGCTGGAGGAAGGGCTGGCCAGGGTGGCGGAACGGCGCCGGTCCCACCGCCCGGCAGGTTACCCCGAGGGGCTGCCGGTATCGGACCGGGTGGCGGACATTACCCGGGCACTGGAAGCGCATCAGGTCATTATCGTGGCCGGTGAGACCGGTTCCGGCAAGACCACCCAGCTGCCGAAAATCTGCCTGAACGCCGGCCGTGGTACCCGTGGGCTGGTGGGGCATACCCAGCCCCGGCGTATCGCTGCGCGTACGGTAGCCGGGCGCATTGCCGAGGAGCTGGGGCCGGAGCAGGGCAGCCAGGTTGGGTACCAGGTCCGCTTTACCGACACCACGTCCGAGCAGACCCGCCTCAAGGTGATGACGGACGGTATCCTGCTGGCGGAAGTGCAGCACGACCGCTTCCTGGATGCCTATGACACGATCATCATCGACGAGGCCCATGAACGCAGCCTCAATATCGACTTTTTGCTGGGCTACCTGAAGCAGCTACTGCCGAAACGCCCGGACCTGAAAGTGATCATCACCTCAGCCACCATAGAGGTGGAACGGTTCAGCGAATACTTTCACCACGCGCCGGTCATCGAGGTGTCCGGGCGCACCTATCCGGTGGAGGTGCGCTACCGGCCGCTGGCGGGGGATGCGGATGACCGGGACCAGGGCTGGGGCGAGGCGGTGGTGTCCGCCCTGGAAGAGATAGAGGACCACGAACGCGCCGGGAACAAGCCGCCGGGGGACATCCTGATGTTCTTGCCGGGCGAAGGGGAGATCCGCGCCCTCAGCAAGCAGTTACGCCATGCCGACCTGCGCCACACCGAGGTGCTGCCGCTGTACTCCCGGCTCAGTAACCGGGAGCAGAACCGGGTCTTCCAGCCCCACCGGGGCCGCCGTATCGTGCTGGCCACCAACGTGGCGGAAACCTCCCTGACCGTGCCCGGCATCCGCTATGTCATCGATACCGGGGTGGCCCGCATCAGCCGCTACTCGGTGCGCTCCAAGATCCAGCGGTTGCCGGTGGAGGCCATCTCCCAGGCCAGTGCCAACCAGCGCGCCGGTCGCTGTGGCCGGGTTGCACCGGGCATCTGTTTCCGGCTGTACGACGAACAGGACTTCCTGAGCCGGGACGAGTTCACCGACCCGGAGATCCTGCGGACCAACCTGGCTTCGGTCATCCTGCAGATGGTCACCCTGGGGCTGGGGGACATCCGCCAGTTCCCGTTCCTGGAAGCACCGGACAACCGCCAGATCAATGACGGCTACAAGCTGCTGGAGGAACTGGGGGCGGTGTCCGACAAACGCCGCATCACCGGCCTGGGCCGCACCATGGCCCGGCTACCGCTGGACCCGAGGCTGGCACGCATGCTGGTGGCCGCCAGCGAACTGGGCAGCCTGGCCGAGCTGCTGGTGATCATTGCCGGGCTGAGCGTGCAGGACCCCCGGGAGCGGCCCCAGGACAAACAGCAGGCGGCGGACCAGGCCCACAGCCAGTGGAACGACAAGGAGTCGGACTTCGTCAGCCTGCTCAACCTCTGGAACCACTTCGAGGAGCAGCGCCAGGAACTGTCCGGCAATCAGCTCAGCCGCTACTGCAAGAAGCAGTTCCTGTCGTGGATGCGGATGCGGGAGTGGCGGGATATCCACCGCCAGCTCACCCTGCTGTGCCGCGAGCAGAAATTCACCCTGAACCGGCAGGCGGCCGGCTACGAGCCCATCCACAAGGCGGTGCTGGCGGGACTGCTGGGCCAGGTGGCAACCAGGGTGGACAAGAAGGAATACCTGGCGACCCGTAACCGCAAGGTGTTTATCTTCCCCGGCTCGAAAGTGGCCAAGACCGCGCCCCGGTGGATCGTTGCCGCGGAGATCGTCGAGACCAGCCGGGTGTTTGCCCGCATGGTGGCGAAGATCGAGCCGGACTGGGTTGAGCCCCTGGCCGGGCATGTGGTCAAGCGTCACTACTCGGAGCCCCACTGGGAGCAGAAGCGGGCCCAGGTGATGGCGTTCGAACGGGTCAGCCTCTACGGGCTGGATGTGGTCAGCCAGCGCCGGGTGCCCTATGCCAGTGTAGACCCGGTGGCCTGTCGGGAACTGTTCATCCGCCGGGCCCTGGTGGAGGGTGACTACCGGACCCGGGCGCCGTTCATTGCCCGCAACCGGGAGTTGCTGGACACGGTCGAGAGCCTTGAGCACAAGACCCGACGCCGCGACCTGCTGGTGGATGACGAACAGCTGGTGGCCTTCTATGACCAGCGTCTGCCGGCGGATATTGTCAGCGGGCGCCATTTCGAAAGCTGGTGGAAATCCCTGTCGGCGGACGAACTCAAGGCCATGGAACTGACGGAAAAGGACATACTGCAGCGGGACCTGGACTACCAGGAGCTGGAGCAGTATCCGGACGAACTGGAGTGGGAGGGGGCCAGGTACCCCCTCAGTTACCAGTTCGAACCCACCGCCGACGAGGATGGCGTTACCATCCAGGTGCCGCTTATGGCCCTCAAGCAGCTGCCCGGCCACCGCCTGGAATGGCTGGTACCGGGGCTGGTGCGGGAAAAGTGTATCGCCCTGGTCAAAGGGCTGCCCAAGGCGGTGCGGCGCAATTTCGTGCCTGTGCCGGACTTTGTCGACGCCGCCCTGGAGAACATGTCGCCGTCGAACCAGCCGCTGACCGAGGTGCTGGCGGATCAGCTGCGCCGTATGACCGGGGTCCGCATTGCCCCGGAGGACTGGCCCACCGAGGCACTGCCGCGGCATCTGCGTATGAACCTCCGGGTGCTGGGGGAGGGTGGCCAGGTGCTCGCCCAGGGGCGGGACCCGGACGAGCTCCGGAAAAAGCTGGAGAAACAGGCGGAGGAAGCCCTGAGTCAGGTGGATGAGCAGGCGGGCCGGGCGGACGCCCGCCAGGCATCCGACTGGCAGTTCGGTTCCCTGCCGCCTTCGGTCCATACCGACCGGGGCGGCATGCAGGTCACCGTCTACCCGGCGCTGGAAGACCTGGGTGGCGAGGTAAGGGAGACCCGCTTCCTGGACCCGCTGACGGCCGCCGAAGCCCACCGGCGAGCCGTCGCGCGGCTGCTGCTGAACCGCCTGGGCAATACCCTCGACCGCATCGACAGTCGCCTGCGCCACTTCCGCCAGTCGGCGCTGATGTTTGCCCCCGTGGGCCAGGCCCGGGTGCTGCTGGATGACTTTCTGGTGGCGACCGCCGCCAACCATTTCCTGGGCGATCAGGACCAGTCACCGGAACAACTGCCCCGCACCCGGGAGGATTTTGACCGGGTCTACGGGGCCGGCCGCGGTGATTTCCTGCCCGCGCTGGAAGAGGCGGACGAGCAGCTGCACCAGGTGATGGGGGGCTACCACCGGGTGATGAAGCAGCTCAAGGGAAAAATCAGCCTGGCCATGGCCAACAGCATGGCGGACCTGAAATTTCAGATGGAGCATCTGGTTTACCCCGGTTTCCTGACGGCGACGCCGCCCCGGTGGCTGGCCTGTTTGCCACGGTACTTCGAGGCGGCGGACATCCGCCTGGAAAAGATGCCCCGGGAAATGGGCCGTGAGCGGGAATTTCTCCATACCATTGAGCCCCTGTGGAGCCGTTATAAGCACAAGCACGAGCAACACCGGCGACAGGGCATTGCCGACCCCGAGCTCACCCTCTACCGCTGGATGCTGGAGGAGTACCGGGTCTCCTTTTTCGCACAGCAGCTGGGCACCGCCATGCCGGTGTCCGTCAAGCGGCTTGACCGGCAGTGGGCGCAGGTCCGTTCGTAGAGGGTCCTGTGGTGGGCAGGACCAAATGCCGAAAGGCGATGAGGACCGGGATGAAATCAGCGTTATTCATCCAGGCAGGGCCGGACCACTATCCGATGTTTGTGATAAGATTCACGTCAAATAAGGGGTCAGGGCTCGGCAGCCTGTGTCCTTTCTGTCCACAATGATTTCCAGATAAGTCGGGGGCCCTGTGAGCATCACAGCCATCATTACCGGTACCGGTCTGTACACGCCGCCTGCCTCCATCAGCAACGAAGAGCTGGTGGCATCCTTCAATCGCTACGTGCAACTCCACAACGAGCGACACGCCGATGAGATCGCCCGTGGTGAGCGGGAACCGCTGCAGCCTTCGTCGGCCGAATTCATAGAGAAGGCATCAGGGATCAAAAGCCGGCACGTGATGAGGGCATCCTGGACCCGGAGCGTATGGCGCCCCGCCTGCCTGAGCGCAGCAACGATGAGCCATCCATCCAATGTGAAATGTCCGTGGCCGCCGCCCGCCAGGCCCTTGGCCAGGCCGGGCGCACGCCGGAAGATGTCGACGCGGTCATCGTCGCCTGCTCAAACCTGCAGCGCCCCTATCCGGCGGTGGCCATCGAGGTGCAGGATGCCCTGGGGATCGATGGTTTCGCCTACGACATGAACGTGGCCTGCAGTTCCGCCACGTTCGGCATCCAGGCGGCCGCCAACGCGGTGGAGAACGGCACCGCCGGTGCGGTACTGGTGATCAGCCCGGAAATCTGCTCCGGCCACCTGAATTTCCGCGACCGCGACAGTCACTTCATCTTCGGTGACGCCTGTACCGCGGTGCTGGTGGAGCGCAATGACCGGGTGGCTGACGGCCAGGGCTTTGAAATCCTGGGAACCCGTCTGAAAACCCGTTTCTCCAACAACATCCGCAATAACTTCGGCTTCCTTAACCGGGGTGATGAAAGCGGCATCGGCAAGCCCGACAAGCTGTTCGTGCAGCAGGGCCGCAAGGTCTTCAAGGAAGTGTCCCCCATGGTGGCCGAACTGATCGTCGCCCACCTGGAGAGCCTGTCCCTGAAGGCGGATGAGCTGCGTCGCATGTGGCTTCACCAGGCGAATCTGAACATGAACCAGCTGATCTCCAGGCGGGTCCTGGGCCGGGAGGCAACCACCGATGAGGCACCGGTGATTCTCGACGAATACGCCAACACCAGTTCGGCGGGCTCCATCATCGCCTATCACCAGTACAAGGAGGATTTCACCAGCGGCGAGCTGGGTGTGATCTGCTCCTTCGGGGCCGGTTACTCCATTGGCAGTGTGGTGGTGCGCAAACGCTGATCCGGGCCCGGGCAGTGACCAGTAGCAACTTATAACACTAACCAGGAAGACCCATGTTCCGTCAACTCTTCCCGGCGCTGACCGCGCTGACCCTGAGTGTACTGATGCTTGCCGGGTGCGCCTCCTCCCCCGACCGGGATGAGGACAAACAGGCATCAGATTCCGGCGAACTGGTATACACCGAAGCCGGCCAGCCGGAGACCCGGGATCCCTACGAGTCCTGGAACCGCAAGGTGTTCGAGTTCAACCAGACCGTCGATGACCTGGTACTGCGGCCGGTGGCAAAAGGCTATCAGTTTGTCATGCCGCCCATCGCCGACCGGGCCGTGACCAACTTTTTCAGCAATCTCACGGAAGTACCCAATTTTATCAACAGTGTACTGCAGCTGAAGGGAGAGCACGCCGTGGTGGCGGCCGGACGCTTCACCTACAATACGGTGTTCGGGCTGGGTGGCCTGTTCGATGTGGCCACGGCCTTTGACCTGCCGGAGCGCCAGGAAGACTTCGGCCAGACCCTCGGTTACTGGGGCGTGGGGTCCGGTCCCTACCTGATGCTGCCGTTCCTGGGGCCGTCGTCGCCGCGGGACCTCACCGGCACGGCCATGGACCGCTTTGTGTTTCCCAGTGCCTGGGATTACGCGGAAAGCCCCGAGGTCTACTATTTAAGAGCGCTGAACATCGTCGACAAACGTGCAGAGTTGCTGCACGCGGAAAGCTTTATGTCCGGAGACAGCTACACTTTTGTCCGCAACGCCTACCTGCAACGCCGTGAATACCTGATCAACGACGGCAAGAGTTCGTCCGACCCCTTCACCAGTGGTGAGGACGACGAAGACCTGATGCTGGAAGATTTCTAGCCGGGAATTTGAACGGGTCGGCGTGGCATGGTGACAGCCGCCGGCCGCGGGCGCTATCATACCTTTCCTGATAACGCGGGCCTTCGACTGAAAAGGACAGGCCCGGCAACGCCGGCTGCCAGCTGACTGGATCTTCATGTACTACGATTTCTTCGGGTTTCGGGAACCGCCTTTCTCCATAGCGCCGGATCCCCGTTACCTGTACCTCAGCGAACGCCACAAGGAAGCGCTGGCCCATTTGATGTATGGGGTTCAGGGGCAGGGCGGTTTCGTCGTGGTTACCGGCGAGGTGGGCACCGGCAAGACCACCATCAGCCGCTGCTTTATTGAGAATGTACCCGAATACGTGGACATTGCGCTGATCCTCAACCCGCGCCAGTCGGCCCGGGAACTGCTGGCCTCCTTCTGTGATGAGCTCGGCATAAGCTACCCGGACAATGCCACCATCAAGCTGCTGATCGACCGGATCAACCGGCACCTGCTGGACGCCCACGCCCGGGGGCGGCACCAGGTACTGATGATTGATGAGGCGCAGAACCTGTCGGCCGAGGTGCTGGAGCAACTACGCCTGCTCACCAACCTGGAAACCTCGAAAAAGAAGCTGTTGCAGGTGGTGCTGCTGGGCCAGCCGGAACTGAAGGATATCCTTGACCGCCCGGAGCTGAGGCAGCTCAACCAGCGGGTCACCGCCCGCTACCATCTGGACGGTCTGGAACGGGACGAACTGCCGGCCTACGTGCACTACCGTCTTGGGGTTGCCGGTGTCAAGGTGGAGCTTTTCACCCCCGCCGCCATCCGTCTGCTTTACCGCAAGAGTCAGGGTATCCCGCGGCTGATCAACCTGATCAGTGACCGGGCCCTGCTGGGTGCTTACAGCGAGGGCGTCCAGCAGATCGAGCCCCGCCACATCCGGGCCGCTGCAAAGGAGGTCGGCAGTGCGCCGACCCGCCACAGCCAGCGTGGAGCGGGCGTGTCGCCGGCCTTGCGGTGGGCCACAGCCGTTTCCGTTCTGGCTTCCCTGACGGTGGTGGCCTGGATGCTGGTTGAAATCCGCGACGATTCCGCCGCACAGACGGTCGCCGAGGCGGGGCAGGAGCAGGGCCAGCAGGAGAAACCTGCCGCTGATACCGTTGCTGACGATGCCGCCACTACGAGCGGCAGGGGCGAGGGCAGCACAGGCTCAGACGAGGCAATCACAGGGAACGTCGTTACCGGCGCCATCCAGCGGAACGAGAACCGGGCTGAAGACAACCGCAGTGACGCGCACGAGCTGGACCGTTTCAGCCTGGAAGAACACGGCATGAGCACCGCTGAAGCCTATAGCGATCTGTTCAGGCTCTGGGGCTATGACTGGGACCGGGCGAGTCACCCGTTTGCCTGCGACTATGCCCGGACGGCTGGTATGGCGTGTCTGCACCGCCAGGGCAGCCGCCGCAGCCTGGTGGACATCGATCGTCCGGCGGTGCTTGAGCTCAAGGGGCCCGAAAGCGACCTCTCCTATGTCACACTGGTCCGGCTGGATGATGACGTAGCCACCATTGCCACCGCCGAGGGCAGCACCGAGGTCGCCTTCCGTGAGCTTGAGGAGCTCTGGTTCGGCCGTTTTTCCGTGCTCTGGGAGTTGCCCCCCTATATGGCCGCAGAAGGCGATCCGGCCGATCTGCCCCGGCAGGAGCAGGAAGGTGTCTGGCTCAGTGCCCGCATGATGCAACTGGTGGGGCTGCACGCCGAGGACAACGATGAGCTGGAACAGGTCAGCCGGTTGATCCGCGACGAACAGGTCCGCTGGTACCAGAGAGTCAAAGGTCTCAAGCCCGACGGAGTGGTGGGCGCCATGACGCTGATCCAGATGAGCAATGATCTCGACGCCGGCGTTCCGCGGCTGACACCCGATCGAAACCCGGTGATTGCGCCCCTGGAATCCGGTCAGCCGGTTCTGCCAGTGTCGGGATAACGCCACCATGTCCTATATCCTGGAAGCACTGAAAAAATCCGAGTCTGAACGCAATCAGGGCCGGGTCCCCGACCTGGGCCAGCAGATTCGCATGATCC
>JBMCIH010000049.1:0-8749 GCA_048617055.1 Marinobacter sp.
ATGACCACCAAAACCACTGCCAGCCAGGTCTACAACATTGCCCACTGGAGCGATGGTTACATCGATGTCAGCCCCGCTGGCGATGTGCTGATCCGGCCCGACCGGGGCCGTGGCCAGGGCCGCATCAGCCTGCCGGAACTGATCGGGCGCCTGACCGGCGATGGCATCGCCCTGCCTGTGCTGCTGCGCTTTACCGACATACTCCACGACCGCGTCAACAGCCTGTGCGGTGCCTTCAACGAGGTAGCCGCGGAACACGGCTACCAGGGACGGTACACCGCGGTCTACCCTATCAAAGTGAACCAGCAGCGCCGTGTGGTGGAGGAACTGCTCAGCGCGCAGCCGGCGGCCGACAACGGGCAGATCGGTCTCGAGGCGGGCAGCAAGCCGGAGCTGATGGCGGTGCTGGCGCTGTCGCCGGGGCCCGGTGCGGTGATCATCTGCAATGGCTACAAGGACCGGGAATACATCCGCACCGCCTTGATCGGCCAGAAGCTGGGCCTGAGGGTCTTCATTGTGGTGGAGAAGCCGTCGGAGCTGAAACTGATCCTCGAAGAGGCCGCCAGGCTGGAAGTTCGCCCGCTGATCGGCGTGCGTGCGCGGCTGGCCACTATCGGCAAGGGTAACTGGCAGAACACCGGTGGCGAGAAGTCCAAGTTCGGCCTGTCCGCCGGCCAGGTGCTGGATGTGGTGGAACGGCTGCGAACCGCGGGCGCGCTGGACTCCCTGCAACTGCTGCACTTCCACCTGGGGTCCCAGATTGCCAACATCCGTGATATTCAGACCGGGCTCCGGGAATGTGCCCGCTTCTACAGCGAGATGCGCCAGCTCGGCGCCCCGGTGGGCACGGTGGATATCGGTGGCGGCCTTGGGGTGGACTATGAAGGCACCCGCTCCCGCAGCAGCTGCTCCATGAACTACAGCATGCGGGAATACGCCTGGAACGTGATCCACACCCTGCAGGCGGAATGCGACCGTGCCGGCGTGCCCCACCCGGACCTGATCAGCGAGTCGGGGCGTGCCCTCACCGCCCATCACGCCGTGCTGGTCACCAACGTCATCGACCGGGAGCAGCCGGAAGCCCGCACCCCCTCGGCACCGGCGGAGGATGGCCCCGGCCCGCTGCACGACCTGTGGCGGGATTATCAGCATCTGGTCAGTGACGAGAGCCCCCGCTCCCGGGTGGAAATCTACCATGACCTGCTCCACGCCATGAGTGACGTCCACGCCCAGTTCGCCCATGGCGTGCTGTCGCTGGCGCACCGGGCCGAGGCCGAGCGCATCTACACCGCCAGCTGCCGCCTGCTGCAGCAACAGCTCAACGGCGCCAACCGCGCGCACCGGGAGATCCTTGACGAGCTGAACGAGAAGCTGGCGGAAAAGCTGTTCGTGAATTTCTCCCTGTTCCAGTCGCTGCCGGACATCTGGGGCATCGACCAGATCTTCCCGGTGCTGCCCGTAAGCGGACTGGACCGGGCCGTCAGCCGGCGAGCCGTGATCCAGGACATCACCTGCGACTCCGACGGCCGTATCGACCGCTACGTGGACGGCCAGGGTGTGGAGACCACCCTGCCGCTGCCGGAGCACGACGACCACCAGCCCATGCTGATCGGTTTTTTCATGACCGGTGCCTACCAGGAAATCCTGGGGGACATGCACAACCTGTTCGGTGACACCCATTCGGTGGATGTCCGCCTGGACGAGCACGGCCGCTACCACGTCAGTGCCCCCATCGAGGGTGATACGGTGGCGGATATTCTCCGCTACGTGAACTTCGATCCTCAGGCGCTGCTTGAGGCCTACCGGACAAAACTGACCACCAGCGACCTGTCCGGGCGCGAACAGAATCAGCTTCTCAGTGAGCTGGAGGCCGGCCTCCAGGGCTACACCTACCTGGAGGAATAACCCGGCAGGCACTCATCCGCGCGGAATACTGATCCGGCTGGTAGCCGGTTACGTAAAACCCGTGACCGACAACCGCTGGACGAGTGCTACAATGATGACCAATCACATCTCAGCCCATGCTGCAGTCAAGGAGCATCCGGTGACCACACTGGACCAGAAGCCCTCACGGGGCGAGGGGCGGAAGGACCCCTGGAGCCAGCTGCTTGAAAAGGTGGGCAGGCACCAGGACCGGCAGGCGTACCATGCCCTGTTCGAGCACTTCGGCCCGCAGATCAAGTACTACGCCATGGCCAATGGCATGGCCAGCCATGCTGAGGAACTCGTCCAGGAGGTGTTTGTTTCCATCTGGCGCCGCTCCTGCCTCTACGACTGGCGCAAGGCGGCCGCGTCCACCTGGATTTTCACCATCGCCCGGAACCAGCGCATCGACATGCTGCGCAAAATGCAGCGCACCAGCGTGGAAATGCCAATGGAAACGGAAGACCTTTGGCAGATCCCCGGCGAGAATGAAGATGAGCCGGTCACCTCACTGCACCGGCTGATGTCCGAACGCCGGGTTCGCGATTCCCTCCGGCACCTGCCGGAGGAACAGGTTACCGTGATTGCCAAGGTTTACATGGAGCACAAATCCCACCAGATGGTGGCCGATGAACTGGAAATTCCCCTTGGGACGGTCAAGAGCCGGGTCCGCCTGGCACTGAACAAACTCAGGGTCGTTTTGCAGGACCAGAATGTATGACCCAACATCACCCTGACAGCCTGATGCTGATGGAATACAGCGCCGGCAACCTGAATGAGCCCCATGCCCTGTGCATCCGGCTTCACCTGGACAGGTGCGCCCATTGCCGCAGCCGGGTGGATACCCTTGATAGCCTGGGCGCGGTGATGATGGAGCAGCAGGCCCAGGTGAGCGTCGACGAGTCGACCTTCGACAGCATACTGACCCGTATCGACAGTGAACCGGCGCCTGAACCCGTGACGCCCCGGCAGCTCCGGGATCCGCTGAAGAAAGTGCTCGGCGGCGATCTCGACAGCCTGCCCTGGAAACGCCAGTTGCGGGATGTGAGCGTCTACGACATCACCGACCGCTTCCCGGGCCAGCAGGACCGGGTAGTCCTGCAGAAAGTCTGCGCCGGCGGCAGGGCCCCGCTCCACACCCACCGGGGTGAAGAAACCACCCTCGTGCTGCAGGGGGCCTTTGCCGACAGCAACGGCATCTTCAACCAGTGGGACTTCGTGGTGCTGGGGCAGGATGACGAGCACAAGCCGGTGGCCCTGGAAGGAGCGGACTGCATTACCCTGTCGGTGCTGAGCGCCCCGCTGAAACTCACCGGCACCTTCGGCCGCCTGCTGAATCCGTTTATGCGCTGATCCCGCCGGCCGGGAGCCGCCAGAGGCCAGAGACTGGCGGCTCCCGGACTCCCGTCACCCGTCGTCGGTGCTGTAGAATAGTCGGCCTTATCCTGTTCCCAGATAGGGCGGTTTCATGACCAGTGACGATTACTCGTTCCGTTTCGGCGGCATTGAGCGACTCTATGGCCGCCGCGCCACCCTGGCGTTCCGCCAGTCCCACCTCGTGGTGGCCGGCCTTGGCGGCGTCGGTTCCTGGGCGGCCGAAGCCCTGGCCCGCAGTGGCATAGGTACCATCACCCTGATCGACATGGACGACGTTTGCGTGTCCAACACCAACCGCCAGCTTCATGCTCTGGAAGGGCAGTATGGCCGGACCAAAACGGACATGATGGCGGAACGGCTAAGGGCAATCAGCCCCGAGGCGGATATTCGCGTGCACTTCGGGTTCGTTACGGCCGCCAATGTGGCACAGCTGATGGACGGGGAGTTGGACGGGGTTGTGGACGCCATCGACAGTGTCAGGTCCAAGGCCGCGCTGATTGCCCACTGTCAGCGCCGCCGGATTCCCCTGGTGGTGTCCGGCGGTGCCGGCGGGCAGATTGACCCCACCAGGATCGAGGTGGCGGACCTGAGCCGCACTACCCAGGACCCGCTGCTGGCCAAGGTGCGCAACCTGCTGCGACGGGAATACGGTTTCTCCCGCAACCCGAAGCGCCGGTTCGGTATCGAGGCGGTCTACTCCACCGAACAGCTGATCTACCCGGCCACCGACGGCGAAGTCTGTTATCAGAAGCCGGATACGGCGGGCCCGGTGCGGCTGGACTGTGCCACCGGCTTCGGCGCGGCCTCTCCGGTGACAGCCAGCTTCGGTTTCATCGCCGCCTCGAGGCTGATCAACCGCATTGCCCGCAAGGCCACGGCCGCCGCTCAGTCTTCCTGAAGCGCCAGTACCAGCTTGCCACGCACATGACCACCCTCCAGCAGGTGGTGGGCGGCGGCCGCATCATCGAGCTGGAACACACCATCCACATGGACCGTGACATCGCCATCCTCAATCAGCTCGAGGATTTCCTCCAGCTGGAACACATCCGGGCGCACCGTCATGCCGTGGGCCTTCAGGTCCATGTTTTCGGCCTCGCTGACAATCTCGTCAGCGGTGATGGTGGGCACGGTTACCAGCACCCCGTGTTCGCTGAGGGTATGCAGTGAACGCCGACCGGTGTCGCCTCCAACCAGGTCCAGCACCAGGTCCAGGCCGTAACACTCGTCCACAAAGTCCACCTGATGGTAGTCGATAACCTCGTGCACACCCAGGGCCGCCAGGAAATCCCGGTTGTCGGCAGAGGCAGTGGCGACCACATGGGCCCCCCGCACCAGCGCAAACTGCGCCGCCAGGTGGCCGACGCCGCCAGCCCCGGCGTGGATCAGCACCTTCTGCCCCGGCTCCAGCTCACCTACATCGAACAGCGCCTGCCAGGCGGTCAGACCCGCCAGGGGCAGTGCCGCTGCCTGCAGCAGGTCAAGCTCCTCCGGCACAATGGCCAGTTCCGCCGACGGCACCGACACATACTGGGCGCAGGCGCCGCCGCCGGTGGGAAAGCCCACCATGCCCATGACCCGGTCGCCGGGAACCAGGGTCGCCACCCTGGCGCCGACCGCCACCACCTCGCCGGCAAGATCGTAGCCGGGAGTAAACGGCAGCCGGTCCCCGATCTGGCCCGCCACAAAGCCGAGCCCCCGGCGGGTCTTCCGGTCAATGGGATTCAGGCCGGCTGCGTGCACCCTGACCAGCACAGCCTCCGGCCCCGGTTCGGGTACGGGGACCGGTTCTACTGAGAGCACATCCGGCTCCCCGAAGTGGTGGTAGACCAGGTGTTTCATGGTTTTGGATTCTGGCTGCGCCATGACATTCTCCCCACCGGGTTCCCGGCACCGGTTGCTGCCTGCCCCGGCCAGCACCGGGACTACTGCGGCTGCCTGGCCGGGCCCCGGTCCTTCCGGTGCCACGATCTTTCGGCAGCGTTCTGAAGCTTCAGCCTAGCAGAAAAACCGGAAGCTACAGGGTGTATCCCCCGGCGACCCGGATACGGTGGAAGATTTCGGCGTATTCCGGCGGCACCCGGCCTGGCCGCTGGGACTGCATGTTGACGCAGGCGTGGGTGGAAACGGCCCGCATCAGGGTCTTGCCGTCCGCAGGCCGTACCAGCTGGAACTGGCGGGCCGACCGGATACGGCCGTCGAAATCGGTAAACCAGGTGGCCAGCACCAGATGGTCGCCGGCGTTGGCGGCAGCCAGGTAGTCAATCTCGGTGCGGGTGATGGCCATCGCCTTGCCGGTCTTCTCATGCAGCGCCCAGGTCATGCCCTCGCTTTCAATATGGGCCCAGCTGATGTCCTCCAGCCAGCGCACGTAGACCACGTTGTTGGCATGGCCCAGGCGATCGGTATCCTCGGCGCGGACGTGGATCTCAAGAGTGAAGGGATCCGGGAGGTCCCAGTCCGCGAAGGCTCCCTGAAGTTCGTTCATTGACGCGTTGCTCCTTCCCGTCATGGCCGGGCGACCGCCCGGGCCGTGTCAGTTATTGGTGATCATCCAGGCCCGGCACGGCATTGAGGGGCAGCCGGCCCAGGCGGACATGGTACAGGCTTGCGCAATACAGCCTGCCGTCATGGGTCCGCACGGCGGTGACCCTGCCCAGCTCATCGCCACGGGTGTCCTGCAGGCTGGTGATGATATCGCCTTCGCTGTTGAGGGCAAGCACCAGCCCGTGGCCCCCGGGACCGGGCCGCGACCAGGCCGGCAGGCGGGCCGGTCCGGCAGCCTGAGCCGCTCATTGGGTGCGACCGGCCCTTCCATGGCGGGTGCCGGTGGCACCAGCCACGCCAGGATGTCAATGGGAGACGGTCTCAGCACAAAGCCGCCAAGGAGTACGAACAGTATCAGCAGCAGTATCAGCAGCCATCTCATGGAATGGTTCCTGTACCGGTTGCATGAGCGGCAGGTCCCGCCCGCAGGCTCAGGCGTCGCTCAGAAAGTCCCGGCAGAGGCGGGCGAACTCATCCGGTTTCTCGGCATGGAGCCAGTGGTCCGTGCCTTCGATCTCCTCGATGCGGGCGGCGGGGAACAACGACCCGATCCGTTCCCGGTGCCGGCGCTGGATATAGGCCGAGCGCTCACCCTTTAGGAACAGTACCGGTCCCTCGTAGGGGCCGTCCCCCTGCGGGGCATCGGCCAGGTTCTGGTAACACGCTTCGATGACCGGCAGATTCAGGCGCCAGCGGAAGACCGCCGGGTCGTCCCCCTGCTCCTCAGGGGGAACCCGCACCAGATTCTTGAGCAGGAACATGCGCACTTCCGGCGTTTCCACATGGTCCTGCAACGCCCGGTCCGCCTCGCCACGGGACCTGATGACCGACAGGTCGAGGCTTTTCATCCCCTCCAGGATGGCGTCATGACGGGGGTGGTAGGTCACCGGGGCAATGTCCGCCACGATGAGTTTCTGTACCCGCCGGGGATAACTCAATGCCACCTGCATGGCGGTCTTGCCGCCCATGGAATGCCCCAGCAGGCTGGCACGCTCGATGCCCTGCTCATCCAGGTAGGCAATCACGTCCTCTGCCATGGACGGGTAGTCCATGGTGTCTGTGTGGGGTGACCGGCCGTGGTTGCGCAGGTCCAGCCCGTGGACCTGCCAGCCGTCCTGCAGGCGCTGGTTCACGCCGCCCAGATTCTCCAGTGAGCCGAACAGCCCGTGTAGCAGCAACAGAGACTCGCCTTCGCCGGTAATACGGCGATGCAACCTGACACTCATCAGTACCTCGCTTTTCAGTCCCGTCCGGGTTGAATGTTGGTCAGCCACGCCCCGCTCCCTGGCAGGGACCATGACGGCCATATGGCGGGCCGCCATGGTTTGCTATTGTTGCAGGGTCTGTTTGCAAGAGTACAGCACATGCCGGATTTTTCCTTGCTGGCGGTTGTCGTCACCGCCCTTTACCTGACGGCCCTGTTTTGCATCTACCGTATCCTGCTCAGTTACCGTACCACCCAGGGTGGCATTGCCTGGATCATCAGCCTGCTCGGCTTCCCCTGGGTTGCGGTGCCTCTGTTCATGGTGTTCGGCCGCAACCGGTTTTCGGGCTATGTAAGGGCCCGGCGCCTGAACGACCGCACCCTGGAGCCGCTGCTGAACCGCTACGAACAGCAAGCCGAAACCATGCCCTGGCCGGAGCCGGCAGCCGGCAGTGACGAATTGCGGGTGCTCAGCGCCCTCGGCAGGCAGCCATTCACCAGCGGCAACCACTGCACCCTGCTGAAGAACGGCGAGGCCACCTTCGAGTCGCTGTTCGACGCCATGGAGAGCGCCACCAACTATATCCTGATGGAGTTCTATATTGTCCGTTCCGACCGGGTGGGAGGGCGCATCCTCAACATCCTCAGACGCAAGCTGGCCCAGGGGGTGCAGGTCTACTTCCTGTATGACGACATCGGCAGCGTGTGGCTGCCCCGCAAATACCTGAGGGATCTCCGCCGTGCCGGTGCCCGGGTGGCCTCCTTTGGCGACGGCAATGTGCGCCGGCGCCGGCTGCAGATCAACTTCCGCAACCACCGCAAGATTCTGGTGTGTGACGGCACTGTCGGGTTCGTGGGCGGCATCAACCTGGGGGACGAATACCTGGGCCAGGGTACGGACGACGAGCCCTGGCGGGACACCCACTGCCGCATCGACGGCCCGGCGGCACTGGGTCTGCAGCTGGCCTGGCTGGAAGACTGGCACTGGGCCACTGGCGAAACTCCGGCGCTGAACTGGCAGCCTCAATCCCCGGCACGGGGGGACCAGCAGGTACTGATACTGCCCAGCAGCCCCGCTGATCGCTGGGAGACAGGCACGCTGTTTTTTCTCAACTGCATCAATCACGCCCGCGAGCGCCTGTGGATTGCCTCGCCCTATTTCGTGCCGGACTTCCAGATCATGAACGCGCTGCACCTGGCGGCGATGCGGGGCGTGGATGTGCGCATCCTGATTCCGGAGAAGTCGGACCATCCGGTCATCAATCTGGCTGCCTACTCCAACCTGGTGGCCGCCAACGAGTGTGGCATCCATATCTGCCAGTACCAGGGCGGCTTCATGCACCAGAAAGTCGTACTGGTGGACCAGCGCTATGCGGCCGTGGGCACCGCCAACCTGGACAACCGGTCCATGCGGCTGAATTTCGAGATCACTGCCCTGTCGACGGCGCCGGGGTTTGTGGCGGAAGTGGAAGCCATGCTGGAGGCCGACCTGGCCAGCAGTCGCAGGCTGGTGCGGGCCGACTATGAGGACCGCTCGCTGCTCTTCCGGCTGGCCTGCCGCTCGGTGCGGCTGATGGCACCACTGCTGTAAGGCAGGGCCCCATCAGTCGAACAGCTGGCGCAGGGAACAGCCGGCATTGAGGTAGCCCCCGGCGATCGTCGCTGTTACAGGCCAGGGCCAGCGGCATCAGCAGCCAGAAC
>JBMCIH010000050.1:0-8731 GCA_048617055.1 Marinobacter sp.
AAACCGAGGCGCCCTTTGGGATCAAACAGCGTCAGCTGATAGGGGTCGCCCAGATCCTGCAGCCAGCGCAGCGCCAGTTCCCGGTTGTCCTTGTAGTTGAGGCCGATGATGGGGATATCCTTTTCCTCCGCCAGCCAGACCAGGTCCTCGTGTTCATCCCGGCAGGCCGGACACCAGGTGGCCCAGACATTCAGCAACGACACCTGCCCCCGGAACACCTCCGGGGTCAGGGTGCGGTCGGGGTCCTTCAGGTCCGCCAGTTCGAAGGCCGGCACCGGCTTTCCGATCCGTGCCGACTCCAGCTCCTGGGGGTCCTTACCCAGACCCGTGTAGAGAAAAATCCCGAAGGCCAGCGCCACCAGAACCGGCAGGAACAACAGCGCCCGCCTCATGCGCCCACCTCCGCCGGACGCTGGTCGGGCCCTGGCCGGTCGTTTGACAGGGTCGCCTTGCGAAGCTCGGTGACTTCGTCCTTGATGCGGTAACGCCGGTCGGAAATGGCCAGGAAGCCACCCAGGCTCATGACCAGGGCCCCCAGCCAGGTCCAGCGCACCAGCGGCTTGTATTGCAGGCGCACCGCCCAGGCGTCCTCAGACACCGGCTCGGCCATGGCAACGAACACATCCCGCAGGAACCCCGGATCAATGCCGGCTTCGGTCATTACATTGCGCTGCACGGTATAGCGACGACGCTCCGGATAGATTGTCGCCACCGGCTTGCCGTCCCGGGTTATTTCGAAGGTCGCCACCATGGCGGTGAAATTGGCGCCTTCACGCTCGCCCACCGACGCAAACCGGAACTGGTAGTCACCGGCGCTGGCGGTATCGCCGGGGCTCATGCGCACGTTACGCTCGATGCCATAGTTGTTCACCACCGTGGCGCCGGCAATCACCATTGCCAGGCCCAGGTGACCCAGCACCATGCCATAGTAGCTGCGGGACTGGCGACGCAGGCCATACAGACGGCCGTGACGGGAGGCGGACTTGTTCCACAGGTCCTGAAGGGTGGCCACCGTACACCAGGTCGCCGACAATATGCCGAAGAACGCCCACACACTGAAGTTGCTCCACAGGCCGGCGTCCCCGGCACTGCCGGCCTGCCCCAGGACCAGCACCGCGGTGAACGCCACCACCAGGCTCGCCACTGTCGGCAGAATCATCTTGCGGACCAGGTAGTCTCCGTCCGTTTTCTTCCAGCGGGAGAAAATACCGACACCCAGCAGCATACCCACCACCACCGCAATGGGGCTGAAGGTCAGGTTGAAGAAGGGCTCACCGACAGAGATATTGCCCAGCTCGAAATAGTCTGCAATGAGCGGGAAAATAGTGCCCACCAGTACCAGCAGCATGGCCGCCATCAGCAGCACATTGTTCATCAGCAGGAACACTTCCCGGGACAGGGGCCCGAACTTTGCCCGGGTGTGCACGACCGGCGCCCGGAACGCATAGAGGGTCAGGCTGACAATCACGGTGATGGCCAGCAGCCCCAGCAGGAAAGCGCCCCGGGTGGGGTCGGAGGCGAAGGAGTGCACCGAGGTGATCACCCCGGAGCGAACCAGAAAAGCGCCCAGCAGGCTCAGTGCAAAGGTGAGAATCGCCAGCAGTACCGTCCAGCTCTTGAACACGCCCCGCTTCTCGGTTACCGCCAGCGAGTGAATCAGGGCGGTGCCGGAGATCCAGGGCAGCAGGGAGGCATTTTCCACCGGGTCCCAGAACCACCAGCCACCCCAGCCAAGCTCGTAGTAGGCCCACCAGCTGCCCAGCGCTATGCCCAGGGTCAGGAAGCCCCAGGCCACCGTGGTCCAGGGCCGGGACCAGCGCGCCCAGGCGGCATCCAGACGACCGTTGATCAGTGCGGCAATGGCAAAGGCGAAAGCCACCGAGAAGCCCACGTAGCCCATATAGAGCATGGGCGGGTGTACGATCAGCCCGAAGTCCTGCAGCAGCGGGTTCAGGTCGGCGCCGTCCGCCGGTACGTCCGGCAGAATCCGGTCGAAGGGGTTGGAGGTCATGAGGATGAACAGCAGGAAGCCGATGGCCACCATGCCCATCACCGCCAGCACCTGGGACACCATCACCGAGGGCAGGCGGCGGCTGAAGGTGGCCACCGCCAGGGTCCAGCCACTGAGCATCAGTATCCACAGCAGCAACGACCCTTCATGGCCGCCCCAGACCGCACTGAACTTGTAATACCAGGGCATCAGGCTGTTGCTGTGGTTGGCCACGTAGGCCACCGAGAAGTCATCCGCCATGAAGGCCCGGGTGAGGATGCCAAAGGCAATGGCAATAAACACGAATTGCCCGGTCGCCAGCGGCCGGGCAAAGGCCTGCAGGCTGTCCCGGGCGGTCAGTGAGCCATACAGGGGCACCACCGCCAGCAGCACCGACAGCAGCAGCGCAATGATAAGCGTGACTTGTCCAAATTCGGGAACCATGTCTATCTCCGGTCAGGCATCGGGTGAAGGGTGCCAGGTAATGATCAGTATTCGGGCATCTCACGGCCCTCTTCGCGGGCGCGGTCTTTTGCCTTTTCCAGGGCTTTGGCCACTTCCGGCGGCATATACTGCTCGTCGTGTTTGGCGAGCACTTCCGTGGCAACGAACACACGGTCGTCACTGAGCTGGCCGGTGGCCACCACGCCCTGCCCTTCCGCGAACAGGTCCGGAAGTATGCCTTCGTATGCCACGGTGACGGAGGAGGAGTAGTCGGTCACCCGGAATTCCACGTTGAGACTGTCCGGGTCCCGTTTCACGGAACCCTCCTCCACCATGCCGCCAGCACGGATACGCACATTGGCGGGTGCCTCACCACCGGCAATCTGGGTAGGGTCATAGAACAGGTTGATGTTCTGGCGGAAGGCATAGGTGGTCAGGCCGACCGCGACGGCGACCCCCGCCAGCAGGAACAGGACAATGGTGAGTTTTCGTTTGCGTGCTGGGTTCATGATTTGCTGACTGACTCGTTCTGGGTAGATGGAATGCGCTGAAAACTGCCTCCGCCGGAAGGCTTCGTCCCCTGCATCCGGCCGGAGGATGCCAGCACCCGTTCATGCCGTTGCTGGCGCACCACCTGGCGGCGTTCCCGCCAGGAAAACCAGGCGATCAGGGCCATCAGCAGGAAGAACACGCCGTAACAGGTCCACACATAGGGGCCGTGCCCTTCCATGTGGATGAACGCGCTGAGAGAATCAAATGCCATGGTTTCAGGCTCCTCCGGGGTTCAGTCGCGACCCGCCACCAGCGCTGATCAGCTCCTGCACCCAGCGGGTACGGCGTTCACGACGGAGAATCTCGGTCTGCATCCGGTAGAAGGCCACCCAGGCGAACAGCAGGTAGGTCCCCAGCACCACCAACAGCAGGGGAACCCACATTTCCGGTGGCATGGTCGGCTTTTCTGTGAGCTTGAAAGTGGCTGGCTGGTGCAGGGTATTCCACCAATCCACCGAGTATTTGATGATGGGAATGTTGACCACCCCGACAATGGCGAGTACGGCAACGGACTTCGCTGCCGTCTTCTCATCAGAATAGGCGTAGCCCAGACCAATGATACCCAGGTAAAGGAACAGCAGGATCAGCATGGAAGTGAGCCGGGCATCCCAGATCCACCAGGTGCCCCAGGTCGGCTTGCCCCAGACCGCGCCGGTAAACAGTGCCAGGAAAGTCAGAATGGCCCCCACCGGGGCTGCGGCGCGAACGAACACATCCGCCAGCTTCATCTTCCAGACCAGGGTGATCACCCCCGCCACCGCCATCATCATATAGATGGACTGGGCCAGGAACGCGGTGGGCACATGAATGAAAATGATCCGGTAGCTGTTGCCCTGCAGATAGTCCTGGGGCGCGAAGGCCAGCCCCCAGACAATACCGGCCACGGACAGCACCAGGCCCAGGCCCAGCAACCAGGGCATGAAGCGGCCGGCGATGCCGTAAAACCACTTCGGCGAGCCCAGCTTGTGAAAGAATTGCCACATCGGGTATATCCCCTGATCTTGCGGGCGTCTAGGACGCCGATAAACTGATCTTCAACGCCACCGCCGCGGCCAGTGGTGCAAGTATCACCGCCAGCACCAGCATGGCGGTCATTAACGCCAGGTGACCCGACACATCCGCTCCGCCCGCAGCCGCCATCACCGTTCCGGTACCAAAAATCAGTACCGGAATATACAGAGGGATCACCAGCAGCGACAACAGCACCCCGCCGGCGCGTAGCCCCACCGTCAGTGCTGCCCCCACCGACCCGATCAGGCTCAGTACCGGTGTGCCGATCAGCAGCGTTAGACACAGAACGGCAACAGAGTTCCCGTCGAGGAACAACATCAGTCCCAGCACCGGTGTCAGAAGCACCAGCGGCAGGCCGGTGACCAGCCAGTGGGCCAGGGTCTTGGCCAGCACCAGCACGAACAGCGGCTGCGGCTGCAGGGCTATCTGCTCCAGCGTGCCATCCTCGAAGTCAAGCCGGAACAGGTGGTCCAGCGACAACAGAGTGGCCAGCAGCGCCCCCACCCAGAGAATGCCGGCGCCGGCCTCACGCAGGAAGTCCGACTCCGGGCTGACCCCCAGCGGAAACAGCGCCACCACCATGATGAAGAACAGCAGCGGATTGAGCAGGTCCTGCTTCTGGCGGATGCTCAGGCGCAGGTCCCGCCACAGCACCGCCACCATGGCCCGCCCCAGACCGGGGGAGCTGGCAACCGGGTCGAGCACCGGCACGGCCAGTGGTGGACGGCTGCCCATTCAGGCCACCTCCCCGGCCGCGAGGGCCGCACCGGCCTGCGCCTCGCCCCCAAGGCGGATGCGCAGCATGCCCTTCAGCTCCGGTTCATGGTGAGTGGTCATGACCACGGCGCCGCCCTGGCGGACGCGCTCCGCCAGTAACCGCTCCACCGCCGCGACAGCGTCCAGATCCAGCGCCGTAAAGGCCTCATCCAGCAACCATAAAGGCTCATCGGCGAACAACAGCCGGGCCAGGGCCACCCGGCGTTTCTGCCCCGCAGACAGCTGGCCGCTGGGTATATGGGCCCAGGGGCCAAGCCCTACCTGGTCCAGTGCCTGTACGAGTACATCGGTGCTGACCGCCTGGCGACCGGCCACCAGCGCCTGCAGATTCTCCAGAGGGGTTAGCAACGCCTTGATGCCGGGGCGGTGCCCCAGATACAGGATATTGCGCCGCACCGTGTCCCACTGCTTTTCCCGAGGCCGTCCGCACCAGTACACCCTACCGGCCCAGTTATCGTTCAGGCCGGCCAGGATACGCAGCAGAGTGGTCTTGCCAGAGCCGTTGGCTCCCTCGACACGGGTCAGGGTTCCCGGCACTATGGAAAAACTCAGGTTGTGGAAAAGCGTCCGGCCGTCTCGTTCACATTCCAGGCACTCGGCCTTCAGCAAGTCATCAGCCTGTTGCAGCGGCTCAGTCATCAAGGCCCCGGGTTGCCAGGGAGCGGTCATAACCGCCCCGGATAAAACATTGCACCGGTTCCACCGGCAGCGCCCGGGTGAATTCCCGGTGCGGCCGCTATTATAACGAAACGGCGGATTGATTACTCTTGCCTGACATCAATACGACGAGCGATGTTGCACAAACTCCATGAAATTATCCGACGGTAATCCAATAAACCCCCAGTCTGCAAACCGCCCGCAGCCTGCCGCTGGCGCCGAGCGCCAGGACCCGGCCCAACAGGTCCGCAGCCTGCAGCTGGAGAACCGCCAGTCGGTGGTGGCCCGGGTGGCCGAAAGACTGTCGCAGGGGGATACGCAACAGGCGGTTCTGGAGGTACGGGATCAGCGCATCACCGTGACCCTGCCCCGGGAGGCCCCGGAACTCAAGGCCGGCGATCTGATCCGTCTGATGCGGGAAGGCCAGTCCCTGACCCTGCTGGACAAGCTGCCCCAGACCGCCGAGACGCGCCTGGGCCAGGCCCTGATCCGCCACCTGCCCTGGCAGCAGCATCTCGACAGCGGCCTCAGCCAGCTACTGACCGCCCTGACCGCCGGTATCAGGGCCGCTCCCGGCATACCCAGCCCGGGGGCAAGCCAGCCATTACCCACACCGGTACGTGACGCCCTGCTGGCGATCGCCCGGCTGCTGCCCCGAGCTTCCGCCGAAAGCGGGCAGCTGTCCTTCAGGCTGGTGACTACAACCTCCACCACCGCTGCTTCCACCAGTAGCCCCCTGGCGCCGCTGACCGGCGACGCAGGCACCGGCAAGGCCGGGCCCGAGGCGGCCACGGTACGGCAGTGGCTGGCCAGCAGTGGCGGGCTGGCGGAGGCCCGGCTGGCGCGGGGCACCGCAGAGGCGGCACCGGCGGACCTGAAGCTGGCGCTGGGGCGGCTGGCACTGACACTGTTACAGCACCAGAATCTGGGCACCGAGCATTTCACCCGCTTCACCCCCCTGCCCAGTACCGAACTGGTGACTTCCCCGCTGCAGTTCCCGGCGCCGACCACTCCCCCGGTGGCCATGGCCGACACCCGGGAGCCCATCTCCCCCGGACAGATGCTGCGGCTGCTGGCGGGCATGCTCAACCGCATTACCGTGAACCAGCTCCACAGCCAGTTGCTGACCACCCGGGGGCCCGGCGAAGGGGGGCCACCCCAGACCAGCACCCTGGTGACCGACCTGCCCTGGATCGCCCCCGGTGGCGAGGTAAAAACGGCCCAGCTGCGCATCGACTACGACAAACGGGAACAGCAACAAAGCCCGGAGCGCCGCCGGGCCGGCGTTGCCGAATGGCGCTTCTCGCTGGCCATGGATCTGGACCGGGCCGGCAAGGTGTTTTTCGATGTAGCCCTGCGCCAGCAGGCGGTTTCGGCCCGGGTCTGGGCTGAACAGCAGGCCACCGTACGGCAGGTGAACCGGCAGCTGAGTGAGCTGCGGACACGGCTGACCGAACTGGGGCTGGAAGTTTCAGAGCTGGAGTGCCGGCGGGGCCAGCCACCGGTCACCCCGACCCGACTGGAGCACCGGCTGCTGGATACCCGGGCCTGAACAGGAGAAGCCATGATGACAGATGACAGACAGCAGGGGCGGGAGACTGCCGTTGCACTGAAATATGACGGCAAACGGGCGCCCACGGTCGCGGCCAGTGGCCTGGACGAGGTGGCGAAGGAGATTATCCGCATTGCCCGTGAGCACGACGTGCCGCTCTATGAGAATGCCGAGCTGGCCGGCATTCTGGCGAGGCTGGACCTGGACGAGGAAATTCCCGAAACCCTGTACCGGGTGATCGCGGAGATACTGGCCTTTGCCTTTCACCTGCAGGGCCGGTCGCCGGAAGACGCCGGCCGCGGGTGACCTGGGGTTTGGGTCAGGCGGCGCGCTGCTGCCGGCGGCGCAGGGCCGACACCAGCTCCGCTTCCGGCCGGGAGATGCCGCAGGTATTCATCAGGTCGTCCACATCCGCTCCCAGGTCCACCAGCCGTGAGGCTTCGTCGTAGGAAACCCGCAGCGGGTCGTTCTGGCGCATCTCGTCAAACAGCGAACGCAGCTCATGCAGCTGGCGCTCGCAGGCCACCACCCGGTTGCCCACGCCGACACTGCCACTGCTGGTGGCGTGGAGTTCCCGCACCAGGTTTTCACTGTTTTCCCGCAGCTGCCGGCGCAGCTGGGCGATCCGGCGGCTGTTGATCACGCCCTGGGCGGCCAGCGACACCAGCGCCAGCAAAGTCAGGGCCCAGGGAACCAGGGCGGTCCAGTCAATGGTCATCATCACTCAATCCTCGTCGGTTGGTGATCACGGCAGACGGTGGAGCCTCCCTGACGATACCCGGGGCGGACCGTCCGTGAACGGTCCTGCCAGAGCCGGCGTCAGAGTGCGGCGACTTCCGCCCACTCGTGATCGGACAGCATCTTGTCAAACTCCACAAGAATGATCAGCTCGCCATTCTTGTTGCAGACACCCTGGATGAACCTGGCGCTTTCCTCGTTCCCCACGTTGGGTGCCGTCTCGATTTCGCTGGCCTTCAGGTACACCACCTCGGCCACGGAATCCACCAGAATGCCCATTACCTGGCTTTCCGATTCCATCACCACGATGCGGGTCGCATCCGTGACCTCGGCATCCGCCAGGCCAAACCGGCGGCGGGTGTCGATCACCGTGACCACATTGCCCCGCAGATTGATGATGCCCAGCACATAGTCGGGCGCACCGGGAACCGGGGCAATCTCGGTGTAACGCAGCACCTCCTGGATCTGCATCACATCGATACCGTAGGTCTCGTCGTCCAGACGAAAGGTGACGTACTGAAGAACCTTGTCGTCACCGGCCTGACTTTTCTGTCCGTTATCGGATGCCATAGTGCCTCATCTCCTGGCAGGCCATCCGCCAACGGGACAGCCTGATGTCAAAAAACCATCGTCAGCGCCCCATACTAAGTGAGGGGCACAAACCGTGCCAGAGTGGTACGGTTTCATTTGGTAACCGCCGGCGGGCTTGCCCGCCTTTGAAAGGTATCGGCCGGCAGTACCGGAAACTTGAACGCCGGACTCAGTCCAGATCCAGTCGGTGCTCCCTTTCCGCCCGGGCCAGCAGCCGGGCCATGGTGCCCACATCGATCAGTGCACACATATGGCGTACCACGGTGCCGGCAAGCCAGGGGCGCTTGCTGCGGGAAGTGCGCCAGCGCACCTGGTCAGGGTCGAGGGTGAAGGATTCGGCAACCTCGTCACAGGCCAGCGCCCAGTCACTGTCGTCAAGGCGGATCACGAACCGGTAGCCCTGCCGGGCATCCGCCGGT